>JAGQPO010000197.1 GCA_020426665.1 Planctomycetales bacterium | reverse complement strand
CGGATCGTGGTTGATCGCTTCGGTAAACATCGATTTGACAATGGCGATGTCATCCACTCGCTTTGCCATGTGCGGCATCAACTCGCTGACCCAAGCCCCGTTCTTGCCATGCTGGTTGAACTTGAAAATCGAACCGGCCAACGGCAGGATCGCTTGATTGCCGGACATTCCGGTCAGTCGCTGGCCTTGGCGGACCGAATCTGGAAGCGGTTCGCCCTGCTTTTCATTCAGCAGCGGTTTGTAATCCCAGGTTTCCAATTGCGACGGACCACCGGCTTGGAACAGGTAAATAACGCGTTTGGCCTTGGGAGCGCGATGCGTCGGGTTGATGACGCCGTGGCTGGGGATGCCGTCGCTTGGTGAATTTGCCGGCGCGGCCGAGGCAGCGTCACGGTGTAATAGTTGTGACGCGGCGATGCTACCGAGCCCCATGCCGAACGACTGCAGCCAATGACGGCGATCGATAATTTGGTTCATGACTTTACCTTGCAAGTATTCTTAGATCGGCAACCCACGATGCGTGGTTGCTATCTCAACATGATTGTTTCGTCGTAAGCAAACAGGGTTTGTACGGTGACTGTGGTTGCCGCCAGATCAACGGCGGGCAACGATTCGTCCGTGGCCTTCTCGCCGACCGCCAGCAATTCTCGAGCAGCGTCTGGATCGTTGCTGAAAAACGCTTGTTGCTCTTGATAGGTTTGATGAAAAATCTGACGCTCGCGATCACTCGGCAGACGGCTCAATGCGCGTCGAAACAACTCGTCCCATCGGCCATCCAATGCATCGCCATGTGTCTTAATTAGTTGCTCCGCCAAAACTCTAGCGGCTTCAACGTGCTGGGGATCATTCAAAATAACCAGAGCTTGCAATGGAGTCGTCGTCAATTCGCGACGCGGCGTACAACTCTCGCGACTGGTTGCGTCGAAGGTCAGCATCGTTGGCGGTGGCGATGTCCGCTTCCAAAACGTATACATGCTACGTCGGTATAGTCCGTCGCCCTTGGATTGATGATAGCTCTTTCCGGTACCGGCTTCTTCCCATAGTCCCGCCGGTTGATAGGGCATGACGCTTGGGCCTCCCACTTCGTCGACAAGCAGACCTGAAGCCGCCAGTACCGTGTCACGTAGCTGCTCCGCGGACAAACGGTGTTTGGGACCGCGCGCCAGCCAGACGTTGTCCGGGTCGCGTGTGTACGACGTGGAATCGTTCGCCCTTGAGCTTTGTCGATACGTTGCAGACAAAACGATCTCGCGACACAGCCAGTGCAGGTCCCAATCGTGATCGATCAATGATTTGGCCAGGTAATCCAACAACTCCGGATGTGAAGGCGGAGTACCCTGGGAACCAAAGTCTTCTAAAGTGACGACAATCCCGCGTCCAAAAAACAGATGCCACATCCGGTTTGACATGACTCGCGCCGGAAGCGGGTTTTTCGGATCAACCATCCATTTCGCAAGGTCCAGACGATCGCCGCCGGTTGCTGGTAGAACTCCACCTAGCGACGGCGTGCCCGGCGATACCGCATCCTCCTTATTCGTGTACTCTCCACGGCCCAAAACATGTGTCTGCGGAGCCTGGTCGAAGTGGTGCATCACCATGACGTACCGCAGTGTCGCATTTAATTCGTTTTCCGCTTTACGTGCTTCGAACAACGCAGTCCGAGCATTCGCGACTTCCGCATCACCCACCAATAAATGATGTTGGATCGCTAAGTCCGCGTCGATCTTTGGAGCGTCTTGACTCGGCCGCACGGCTTCGTAGATCGACAGAACTTCAGCATCGGACAGTTGTCTGTCGAAGACCTTTAAATCGTCCAGACTGCCGTCACGAAACCCAATGTCACGAAACCTTGCCCCCAGCGATAAACCGACTTTGTCGACGTCCATATCGCCCCATTCTTTTCGGTGCCGGATGTCACGTGTCAGATTATCGCGAATCACATCGACACTGGCCAGATTTCCGTTCAGATACACTCGCAGACCGTCGGCTCGGCCGCTGCCATCGTGGGCGACGGCAAGGTGAGTCCACTGGTCGATCGGAATTGTCTGAGTCGATTGAATTCGAACCGCATCACCGGGCCAAAAATGAATCATCGAGAATTGCGGATGGCCTTCTTCGACGGTCAATTGCAATCCGCGGAATCCGGAATCTTCCGCGGCTCGCGATTGATGCAACACGACCATGCGTGATGCATGTTTAGCGGGCTTGATCCAAATGCTGTAGGTGAAAGCATCAGCCCTGCCGAATTTTGGCGCGTCCGGCAAATCGATTGAATCATCTCCATTGAATCGAGTCGCTCGGCCCACGATTCCATCGACGTCGCTTTCCAGTTCTGAATGAAATGCGGCTTCGGGCGGCACCGGCAATTCGGTGATCCATTGGCCGGGCTCTGCCGAAAATCGCTTGCTTGCGGCGGCAATTACCGCGTCGTACTTTTGCCCCGCTGCTGCTACCAAATCCAGTGCTTGCCGATGCTTCCATTCTTGATCTCCTGTGTACAGCGGCATCGCGGGAGTGGGTGCAGAGAACGTAAAGTGCGAATAGAGTCCCAGTTCATCGATGTCGGAGAAGTACGCGGAGAGTTGATAGAACTCTTTCCGCATGATCGGATCAAATTTGTGATCGTGGCATCGACAACATTCCATGGTCAGTCCCAGGAAGGCTGTGCCGGCGGTCGTCGTTCGGTCCGCTATTCCGGTTAACCGAAACTCTTCGGATACGCTACCGCCTTCGTTGGTTTGTCGATGAAGACGATTGAACGTCGTCGCTAGTTTTTCGTTCATCGAGGCGTTGGGCAGCAGGTCGCCGGCCAGTTGCTCTATGATGAATTGGTCATAGGGCATGTTGCGGTTGAAGGCGTTGATGACCCAATCGCGCCAGGGCCAAACTTCCATCGCCACATCATTCTGGTACCCAAAGGTGTCCGCGTAACGGGCAACGTCAAGCCACATGTTGGCCATCCGTTCGCCATAGGCGTCGGACGAAAGAAGTCGATCTACAACTTTTTCGTAGGCTTCGTCGGATCGGTCGGCAAGAAAGTCGTCCAACTGATCAAGCGATGGCGGTAACCCGGTCAGATCAAAAGAAACACGACGGAGCCACGTCGCCCGATCAACTTCATCAGTCGGCTTCAATTGCTTTTCGGTCATTTCCTTGGCGACGAAACGATCGATGTCGCGTCGCGCCCAACCGCTACCTGCATCTGGGACGCTGACCGTCGCGGGCAATGGTTCGAACGACCAGTGCTTCTGGTACGTTGCTCCCTGACGAATCCACTGGATCAGTTTCTCTTTGTCGTCGGCAGACAGTTTTTTACCGCCCTTCGGCGGAGGCATGACGACGTCGGGATCGTCATCCAGAATCCGCTCCACAAGTAGGCTCGCGTCCGGATCGTTGGGCGAGATCGCTCCATAGTCGATGGCTGCTTCGCGATCGTCCAGTCTCAGGTCGGCCTCGCGATGATTCTGGTCCGGTCCGTGACATGCAAAGCAGTACTCGGACAGGATCGGTCGAATGTCGCGATTGAA
>JAGQPO010000196.1 GCA_020426665.1 Planctomycetales bacterium | reverse complement strand
CGATTTGCCATTTTGAAGTTCTTTGAAAAAGCAGCGAACCGATCCACCTCCGGCGCGTTGCCGATGTACATGACAAATGTAACTCGCGATTTTGCATCGACATTGTCCGAAGATGACTTGCAAGCCATCCTGGAACAGGGACACGTCTGGCAAAATGCCGCATTGGCCGCGATCTACAAAGTGAAGCGTCCGATCGATACCAAGACGACCGAAACATTGATGGCGTTGGACAAAAAGGTCCGCGACAACAAAGATGGGCGAGACGTCCAACGACGGCTTAGGACCGGAATCGTGGCGTTGTTGGCAAGTTCGGAAGAACCGGAGGCCGCAGATTACCTGCGCGAACTGTGGCGTGACGAACCTCAACGACGCGCCGTGATTTCGATGGCTTTGTCAGTTCATCCCGAAGGCGAAAACTGGGATTATCTGGTTCGCAGCTTGAACATCGTTGACGCCGACGCCGGCGAAGAAGTTGTACGAGCTTTGCGTACCGTCGACGTGGCAACCGACGATCCGATGGCACTCCGCCATTTGATTTTACTGGGTGTTCGCGCCGAAGAAGACGGGCGATCATTCGAGGACATTGAACGTCTGCTGGAACATTGGACCGGAATGGAACGGCCGGCCGGTGGTAAAAAGTCGATGCGTCCGTGGCAGAAATGGTACGCCGGAGTTTACCCCGATCGCCCCGTCGCCGAATTGCCCAAGGCCGACGAATCGCGTTGGGATTTTGAACAACTGGTGACCTATCTGGACAGCGACAAAGGACGCTTTGGAGATCCCGCCAACGGAAAAGCTGCGTTCACGAAAGCCAATTGCGCCCAGTGTCACCGCTTCGGAAACTACGGCGAATCCATTGGTCCGGACATGTCAGGAATCGCACGAAGGTTCACCAAGCGTGAAATCATCGAGTCGATTCTGTACCCAGGCCACGTCGTCAGTGATCAGTATGCCAGTAAAAAGGTGTTGACACTGGACGGGAAAGTGATCGTCGGAATGGTCAGTGAACAGTCCGACGGAACGCTAGTGATTCGTGATGCTCGCAATAACACGACCATGGTGGCATCCGGAGAAATCGATCAAATCCTGCCGAGCACCAGCAGCATCATGCCCAGTGGGCTGATCGACGAACTGACGCTCCAGGAAATCAGCGACATGATGGCCTACCTGGGTGTCGTGCCGTCGGCAGAAATTGCGACGCGTCCCTAGCGACTGTCCGGTGTAAAACGTCGACCAATCAGGCAGATTGGTCGATGTTTCTTAACCCGAGTGCGTTAGCGAGGGGCCAGCCGCCGACAGCACTCGATCGGAGTGTCGGCGAATTTCTGGACCCATCCAAAGCTGGCATTTCTGCGTTCCCAATTCGCCGCCACAAGCTTCTTGATTGCTTCGTCTAGCCAAGAATCACCTGGGCGGCCAGAATACCGAACTCGAAGCGCCCCGTTGAGGGACGAAAATGAACCCACCGTAGATCCGCCCCTGGCCAAAACGCACGGGCGGACCGCCAAACGGCCGGCACGTTTTTCTGTGTCAGAACCTGCCCGGTGGAACTCGCAACATTCCAAACATACCGGATCGATCGTGGATCGCCGCACTTACACGTTTGTTGTCGCGTCGGCGGCATTCCTGTTCTTTTATCTGTCCCTTCGCGCCATCGTTGTCCCGCCACAACCGGGGAAAGACGCCAAGGCTAATCAGGCGGCCGAGGTGATTGACGATGACGTCGATGTCGATCAGGCAGCCGTGGACGCCGCCCCGACCAGCGAAGATGTCCTCGGCGGCGACAAACCCGATGGCGATGACCAGATGGTCGCCTCAACCACGGGTGCGACAAAGTGGTACACACTCGGATCGATGAATCCGGCCAGCAAGCACAATTTGCTGATCACTTTCCAGAGCCAAGGTGGGGCCATCGAGCGGATTGAATTGACCACTCGTAACGAGCAAGGTGCCTTTGCCTATCGTCGTGTCGACACGAAAACGGGTTATTTAGGGTACTTTGCCGGCCAGCCGAGTGCCAATCTGGACGGAGTCGTCGTTAACGTCGTCGGGCCCGGAACGCCGGCATCGTTGGCCATCGCCAAAACAGGCGAAAAGGGAATCCAGGTCGGTGACGTGATTGTGGCCATCGGAGAAAAGCCCGTTACGAATATTGAGGATCTTCAGGAATCTCTCGCGCACACCAAACCAGGTGACACCGTGACCGTCGAAGTCGCGCGCGGTGGCAACGCCTCAGCGCCGACGCTGTTGTTCCAGGCACAGCTGTCGGAACACCCGCTGGATTTAATTCGACTGGCCAAGTACGGCGGCGATGACCAGATCGCTGGAAATCTCTCTCGTCTGTCTTGTCTCTTAACGCTCGCTCAAGTCGGGCGTAAAGGAATCGTGACCGGCAAACGGTCGATCAAATCGATCGGCGATCCGGAATTACAACATTGGGACGCTACGGTCGAAGCGGGTGACGATGGCAGCGAAACGATCCGGTTTGAAACCACCATCGGTTCCGCTGCGATGACACCCATCGGTGCCCAGCCGGTTCGTTTGAATCGCTCTTTCACGTTGCATCCGGGCAGCTATGTCGTCGACATGAACATCAAGGTTTCCAATCTTGGACAGCAGGCCCAGGATTTGGCGATTCGTCTGGAAGGCCCCAACGGGATCACGCCGGAAGGTTGGTGGTATAGCAACAAAATCAGCCCGAACTTTAGCGGCGCCGCCGCCCGCGATACCGTCTATCGTACGACCGCCGACGGGCATGCGTTGATCAGCGGCATGACGTTGTTGAAACAGGCACGCAGTAAACCGGAAGACCCGGATTACGGTATCTTTGCGGCCGACAGCAGCGAGGCGGCACGCGATTTAAAATACATCGGCGTCGATGCACAATACTTTGCCGTTGCCTACATGCCCACGCAGGACGAATCGTCGTTAGGCGCCTTCACGCGTGCCAGCGCGATAATCGTTGCCGATGAATCCAAGGTGCTAAAGCACAAGGAACGCGCGATCAACACGTCGTTCTTTTTAAACGGCAAGACCATCCAGGTCCCCGCGGAGCAGAGTTTCGAACGGTCTTTGCGAATGTATGCCGGACCCAAAGAGCCGGCGTTATTGAATTCGTATGGCATCGGTGACTTTGTCTATTACGGCTGGTTCTCTTTCTTTTCGACGCTGCTTTCGGGCTTGCTTCATTTCTTGCAAGGCATCGTCGGTAACTATGCGGTAGCAATCATTCTGCTGACCGTGATCGTTCGCGGTTGCATGTTCCCGCTCAGCCGTAACGCGGCGGTCAACGCGCAGCGGATGCAGGAACTGGCGCCGGAGATGAAGAAGATCGCCGAGAAGTACAAGGACGACATGGAAGGTCGATTGAAGGCGCAACAGGCACTGCAAAAACGCGTCGGTTTCAATCCGCTGGCGGGCTGCTTGCCGATGTTCTTGCAGTTGCCAATCTTCATGGGACTTTATCGCGCGCTGTCGGTCGACATCGATCTGCGACAGAAACCGCTGTGGGATCCCAACGGTTGGGCGTCGAACCTGGCGGCCCCGGATCAATTTCATTTCTGGGGCGACTGGATGCCGGATATGATCGCCGGGCGTGGCACCGGATGGCTCGGACCCTATTTGAATATCTTGCCGATCTTTGTTGTCGTGCTGTTTATCACACAACAAAAACTGTTCATGCCGCCTGCGACCGACGAACAGACGGCGATGACCCAGAAAGTCATGACTTTCATGACGTTATTCATGGGTCTGTTCTTCTTCCGCGTTCCCGCGGGGCTGTGTATCTACTTTATCGCCAGCAGTTTGTGGGGCATCGGTGAACGAATGCTGGTCAAAAAGACGCTGCCCAAGGGGAAACACTTTGACCTGGATTCAGACACCGATGTGATTGATGCGGTGGCAACCAAAAAGAAACCGTCTGAAGGTAAGAAGTCGCTGGCCGAACGATTGATGGACCAAGTCAATCAGAAAGAACCCGAGCCACCCGTCGAGCGACCCGCAAACCGAAAACGTCCGCCCGGTAAAAAGAAAAAGTAACAGAAATCGGTTCCGCCTCAGGCCAGGCCGATTGGATCGCAATCCATCGACAGCGGTAGCAACCTGCCAATCTCAAATCTGCTGACACTAACGGAATCTATGTATTGGGTTTGGAGTGATGTCAGACTT
>JAGQPO010000195.1 GCA_020426665.1 Planctomycetales bacterium | reverse complement strand
CTGGTCCCTCGCTCACGCGTTCGGGTTATGAAAAGGCAATGCCTCACGCAAAAGCGCAACTTCAAGACTAACACGTTCGGGATGTGATGAAACGAATTCGTTTTGCGACAGTTCCTACGCCTCGACGATCACGTCGGCCAATGCCTGGCGAAGCGGATCGTCATCGGGACCACAAAAGCCCCAGTGAAGATGCCTTCGCCATCCTTCGGCAAATTCAAATTTGCCGCTCATCGCTCCCGTTTCCGCGTTGACGTCACGCATTGTTTGCAGATAGCTGTCCATGCCCTGGCTTTCGTCCAGCCATTCCTTTTGACTGGCGTGGCAGGCCAACAACTCGACTTTCTTGTCGATCAAGTCTGAATGATCCACAAAAAAATGTGGTCTGACGATCTCGCCCAGCGGTGTCCGATTGCCGACGGGTTGGCAATGGTAAACCGTGACCGGGTCAAAGTACGACTCGACCGGCGGATCACTTTCCAGGTTGGGCATGCCGTGCGAAAATGCCGCGCTGACCGCCAATCGACATGCGATCTCGTGGTCTTCCATGTAATCCGACGGCGAATGGGTCAGCACGATCGACGGCCGCGCCGTCCGAACGATGGACGTCACCTTGGCTAAGTTCTCGAAACTGTACGTCGCCGCCATGTCGGAATAGATCGGCGGATAAAACCGAGCCCCCATCAACTCGCACGCCCGCTTTGCCTCACCCAAACGAATCTGGGCACACTCTTGGCGATTCATTGTCGTGCTTCCCCGCGAGCCATCGCACAGATTCACGTAGTGCAGCTCCCATCCACGCCGAGCGAGTTGCAACATGGTCCCGACCATCAAGTATTCGATATCGTCGGGATGTGCGGCGATGGCAAGAACGGACGGCATCTTAATCTCCTGATGAAATGTCATGCGTGACGCGGTATTCAATGATTCATTCTTCAAACAGTCCACCCAACTCGCGATCAAACTGGCCGCGCGTCAAGACGACCGGGATGCCCGCGGCACGCGCGTCGTCCAAACGCGCGACCTGTACATGGGGGCCAAAAGCAATCACACGAGCCTGGGGGCAAATGCGTCGGCACGAATCCATCAGTCCGTCGACGACGCTGCTGCGGGTTGCCAGATCGACGATGACAAATTCGATTCCTTGCTTATCCGGCAAAGCGCCGGCCATTTGAAAGTCCAACCCCGCCGCTTCGGCCGCCCCGCGGACGCGTGACGCGAACATCAGGTCGCCCGACAGCAAAACGGCCGATCGCACGGCGCCGGACTCTCCCGACTCGTTCACTTACGTTTTTCCATCTCGGCCTTCATGAACGCCAGACCGTCGGTGGCAAGTGTGATTTCGTCGGTAAACATTTTCCGCCAGATCTTTGTCGCAGCAGCGATTTCCGGCAACGCCAGTCCGAACGCCTCAATCACCAACCAGCCGTCGTAACCGCACTTAGTGATCGCGTCAAAGTTTTCGTCCCAACGAATCGCTCCCTGACCAGGCGTGCTACGGTCGTTTTCACTGATGTGAATATGGAACAGTTTGTCGCCGCCGGCCATCACCGCATCGGTAACACTTTTCTCTTCGATGTTGCTGTGAAAGGTGTCGTACATGATGCCGCAGGAGGGATGATCAACCTCGCGAACGAAACGAGTGGAATCGGCATGTGTGTTCAATAAATAACATTCAAATCGATTCAGGGCTTCGACGCCCAGGCGAACTCCAACATTGCCCGCGTGCTCGGCGACTTGACGCATACTGTCGACGCCCCATTTCCACTCGTCTTCGGTCGGCCCCTCTCCACTGAATAATCCGATGGCCGAGTGATACGGTCCAACCAGGGTCTCGATGCCAGCTTCGGCACACAAGTCCAATGTCTTCTTGGTCAAATCGATTCCTTTTTGGCGGACCGCCGGGTCCGACGAAATCGGATTGTCTTCCTCGCCGCGGATCGTGACTCCCGTGCGTCCCAATCCCATCGAATCCAACTGCTTGCCGATCGCGGCATAATCCAGATCCAAATTGAATATCGGCAACTCGACACCGTCGAATCCGACAGCCTTCAGTTGTTCACACACGGGATACATCGCTTCGGTGACTTCGCCGCTCCACAGCAGCAGATTCATACCGTACTTCATTGATCGTTCGTCCTAGGGAATGGGTGGAAAAAGGTTCGGTCCGTCCGGCGGGGTCAAAAACCGAACACGTCGGAATTCTACCAATTCGCTGGCCTCTTGGAGCCAGGGCAAAACCGAATCCGGCAATTCGGCCAATCCGACGCGCCGCATGACCTGGTTCAGTCTCATCAACAACTGCTTATGATCCAAGTAGTCATACAAAAACCGGGCTTTGGCGTACCGCCGAATTGCCCCTGCCAATTGATCGGTTGGTCTTCCAGTGATGTGATTCACGCACCGCTGGACCAACTCGGGCGAAACATCGTCCACCAGTTGGTAATAGGTTTTCGCAATTTCGGGGTAATCGCGAATCCAAAACGAATCTAACAGAATTTCGATCACAATGTGACCGACGAACATCGGCCGAAAACCACGATCATCCGGCAATAACTCACGCAACCCCACCGCCAATTGCAAATTCGATTCGACGAATGCCGCTGTTCCGTGAAACCAACGGTCATCACGAATGTGATTGATGATTCCCGTCGCAACCTGACGCAGTACGATGTCATCCGATTCGAGCGCTGCCGTCGCCATTCGCTCGCGGGCACGAATCTTGCGGTCGATCACACTCAGAAAATCTGGGACGCCCGTGCACACAGCCACCATCGGGTCGTCCAGGTACGGGATCGCGTGGCTCAGAAAATTCATGCGAAGCGAAAACCACGCGGACGGAGAAAGAGCGAATCAGCGACGGCGCCGCCAACACATGTTCTTTACGCAAGATACCGCTCGATCCCCATCTGGGGATACCCGTCGTAAAACCGTCGGATCCAATGCCGCCCGGACCAATGATGGAGATGCCGCTCCCATCCCATTCGCTGCAGAAAGCGATCCGAGATCGAACCGTTTGAAACATGGGCGACAATCGCCGACGCCCCCCGGATCCTTGCGATTTCGTGTAACACGTGACAGGCGCCGACAAATGACTTGTACCCCGCAGCACGACCGCTGCGCACATAATCCAAGGTCAAAAACGCGGGCATTCCCCACGGACGGTGATAGTCCAGCCAACACAGATCATCGTCCGGCCGCCCATACCGACTCTGCCACCAAACCTGGGCCATCGAAACGCTGCCGGTGATCCAGCGTTTTTCGATTCGAATCAACTTGCCGCCCTGCATAACAATTCGTCCGCATCGCCAGCGACGAATCAATTCCGGGTTTTCCAGAGGGTTGCGGACCGATGAATTAAACATGCCAGAACCGATAGCGAAAGTGAGTCGTACCGAAACACTCTAGCTTGTCATCGAGACGTGGGTTCGGCGAATTCGAATTCGCATCATTCGCCAATCAACGAAGTCAAATCAATTCAGACGTTTTAAGAATCGTTGTTCAAAACGTCCGTAATCCAATCCATCCACGTCGCCATCTCCGTCAAAATCTAAATCTTCGTTGTATCCCGACGTTCCCGTTGTCTTCAGGAACGACAGCGCTAGCTGACCAAAATCCTCAGCATCCACATCACGGTCACCGTCGGAATCACCAAAGTATCGGAAGAATTGATCGGTCGCGGCGTCGCCAAACACAAAGTCAGCCGCCATGTCCCGGCCGCTAACCGGTGAAGTCACGTTGACGCTGAGAATCGTCAATTGGTAATTCCCGTCGGCCAGAGAACTTCGAAGCCCGGTCGAAGCACTCGGATCGCGATCAACCACATAGGCACCGCTGCCGAATGTAATTTCGACATAGGTCTTGCCATACTCATAACGCGTGTTGACGATCATTGATGTCAACGCAGTTCCGGTATCCAGATTTACCAACTGGACGGCCGACGCGGGCACGGTCACATTGCCGTCGAAAACCACTGTCACCATGTCCAACGTGGACCGCTGTGATTCAGCAACGGGTGCACCGGGATCTCCACCAACGATCACTTCCATGACCGATGGTGCAACTTCCTCCAAGACGAACAACTCGCGTCCGAATGGACCATTCTCCGCAGCGAAATAAAGCTTGCCGTTTACCTCGATGACCTCTTCCGGGTTGCTCCCGAAATATTCCGGCGGATACAGATCTTCGACCAACAACGTGATGCCGGCTCCGTCGGTGGCCCAAAGTTCACGATCGTAAACCGTCTCGGCCGCACTAAAGATCAATCGTTGCCCGGTATCGTAAAGTGGTACCGGCGCACTGCTACCATCAGCCTGGATATTGGCGACCTGGGTGGCATTACCGGAGACCCCACTCGTTTTCCAAAGCTCACGACCGGTGGTGCCGTCATCGGCCGAGAAGTAGACCTCACCGAGTGCTTGGAAAAATCCACTCGGGTTCGAACTGGCTCCTCCCGGATTGATATTCGCGATCTGGAAGGCTCCGCCCGTTCCGGTGCGATACGGTTCGAACCCATTACTGCCATTGTTGGCTGCGAAATAAAGTACACCGTTTACATTCGTCAAACCGATCGGATCGGAACTGCCCGCATTCGGATTGATATCCACAACCATCTGCGTCGTGCCCGAACTGTTGCGCCGCCAAAGTTCACGTCCATTGGTTCCGTCATTTGCGGTGAAATACAAATTGCTGCCGACCACGATCAATTGATCCGGTGATGAAGACCCTGCTCCCAATTGAATGTCGGCCGCCAATCCCGTGAAGAAACCGTTGGTCATGAACAATTCTCGACCGATGTCGCCGAAGGTCGATCCGGTGCCGGTATCCGCGGTGAAAAAGAGCGTCCCACCGAATTCGACTAAATTTCCCGGGTTACTGCCTGTGGGTCCCGGAATAAAGTCGGTGACAGGCGACGCCGGACCGGCACCATTGGTTTGCCACAACTCATATCCGTTGATTCCGTCGTCCGCGACAAAGTAGATCGTGCTATTGGAAACGACAAACATCGTTCCTTCGCTGTCCAGTTCGACGGGACGATGATCAAACAACTGAGTCAGCGAACCATCCGGATTTGTGATGTAGACGCCACCCTCGGATCCCAACGCGTTGTTGTAGAACACGATTTGTTCGGAGGCCGAGCTGAACACGGTCACCTTGGAAATCTTGTCGGCGCTCGATGGAGAAACATCGGCGAACATTTCGACCGTTCCGTCGTTCGTATTGGCCCGCCAGATGGCCTCTCCGTTCAAACCATCGTTCGCGACGAAAAACAGATCGGCGCCGAACCGCACGAGATCGGTCACATCCGCATCATCGGTGGACGGATTGATGTTGGCGATCCTTTCGGTATTGAGCTCCGATCCATCGCTGATCCACAACTCACGATCGCGAAAACCGTCGTTGGTCGTGAAAATCAATCGGCCATCGAAATCACCAAACAACCGCGGCGCCCCATCCAATGGCGCACCATCCAAGCCGGTACCGGGCAGCGAATCGAAAACTTGCACGGTGCCCGCTTCGGTCCCGTCGGACGTCCACAACTCCAATCCGTCTCCGAACACATCGTCGGCTGCAAAGAACAATTTCCCACCGACTTCGGTCAATTGAAACGGATTCGACCCGCCCATCGGCACAATGTCTTTGACCATCACCGTCCCGGCAGTCGTCCCGTCGGTCTTGTGCAATTCTCGCTTGGCGTCGACCCGTTGTGTCGTCGCGACATCCAGATCGGCGGTCAGCGTTGCCCCAACGACAAACGCCTCATTTCCACCCTCGGCAAAACTCGTAAACGATGCACTGGGAACCGACAAACGAACCGTCGCGGTAGTGACAGCCGCGCCACCCGGATCGAAAAGGTTCACATTATTGGCATCGCGACCGGCGAACCAATTGTCCAGATCATCGCCGGAAACCTGTGTCGTGCTGACTGGTGTCGTGCTTCCGTTGAGAAACAATTCAAAGAACAGTCCTTCGTTTTCTCCCGCATCGCTGGAATCAAATTCGTTTCCCGATGCGAACCCCGAAAACGTAATATTCGTCAGCCCTGACGGATCGGCGATCGTCCACTCCCAGGCGTCGACCGTTAAGTCAAACGAATCGATGTCCTCGACATACAAATCTCCGACCGCGATCGATCGCAGTCCGACGCCTGGATCGCCGATTTGTGCGTTGGATACCGGATCAGGATCGGCACCGGTAGGCGCCGGCCCGGCCCAACCTGGACCATCGTTCGTCCCACCCTGTGTCGTAGTGCTAAAGTTAACCGAAGAATTGAATCCAGATAGTTCGCCGTTGTAGGGTGACGCGACTGCGGAAACGATTCCGGCATAACCACTGCTAAACAGTCTCGAATTGTCCGCGGTCATCTGCGGCGAACTTGCCGATACGGTTGTCGCAGGAATCCATCCGTTGGCTGCAAAAAACAACGTGCTGCCGACGACTTCTAAATCGCGAGGCGCCGACGATCCCAGCCCACCGGTTGTGTCGGCGACAAGTGTGATGCCGTTTCCATCAGACTTATACAGGTGTCGGAGTATTGCGCCGTCGGGAGACAATGTGCCATCGGTCGCCGAAAAGAACAACTCGCCGCCGAAAGGCGTCAGCTCCTGGGGGTCCGCATCTCCTGTCGGATTCAAATCGCCAACACGCACCGTGCCCGCTGTGGTTCCGTCGCTCTTGTACAACTCGATGCCGTCGGTGAAATCCTCCGCGGCAAAGTACAAAACGCCGTTCACATTCGTCAGATAGCGGGGCTCAGAACTGAACAACGGATCGTCGTCAGCCGGATCAATCGGATCGATCCCCGGATCAATCCCTAGATCAGCGACCAACACAGTCCCACCTTCGGTACCATCACTCTTCCAAAGCTCGCGGTCATCGTATCCGCTGGAGTAACTCGTGAAGAACAGTGTGCCGTCGACGTCCGTTAATTCTCTGGGACCGTCGAGAATCCCAGCAACGGGATTGATATCTTTGACAAGCTTCGTCCCCGCCGTGGTCCCATCACTGACCCACAGTTCATAGCTGGGCTCGTACGGAACCGCGGTCGGTTCGCCAAGCGTAAAGAACAACTTTCCGCCTGACTCCGTCAACTCGGCGAAATAGTAGGTGCCATCCACCGCAGAATCATAAACCAGTTGCGTCCCGGCTTCGGTTCCATCACTCTTCCACAAGTCTTCACCGCCGTCCTGATCAAGTGCAACGAAGAAGACTTCGTCACCCACGACGGTCAACCCCTGTGGATTGGATGTATCAGGTCCCGGCAATATATCCTTTACCATCACGGTCCCCGCTTCACTGCCGTTACTTTTCCAAAGTTCCTTGCCGTGCACTCCGTCGTCGGCGACAAAGAATACTTCTCCTCCAACCTGTACGACCTCATCCACGTCGGACGAGATACCCAGCATGTTGATGTCGGCAAACAAGTCGATCGCAAAGGTCAACAAGTTACGTTTCTCAAGCGTTTCGAGTGCCGCACCAAGACGTCGACGATGACCGCGGCGAAGCGAACGCGCGGACTTTAATCGGCGTCCCCGCGCGGCACGTCCCCACGCTTGATCACGCGTGGATGTTGGTTGCGTGTCTGAAGATTCGGCTGCCGTTTGCCGCGATCGCGAACCGTCCATTGAGCCTTCTCGAGATAGGTCTAGCGTGCAGAAGTTTGTAGTGAAACGTGATGTCGGCCCGTCGTATCAATCGCACATTTCAATTGCAAACCGTCACTGATGATTCACAACCGGACGCGGATTGCACCGCCCCTGACCCGATGAACTTAGGGATTGATTTCCCACGCCATCTTAAGACAAGGACCGCAGTATAGCCTATCCAGCCCCTATTGCCCGCAAAATCGTGCAAATCACGTCTTGAGATTTCGTAATACTTGGCGTCCCTGAGAACCACCAACCAATGTGTCAATCTGGTCTGCGCGAGGCACCACCCAGACGGGCAGCTGTTCGTCCTCTCGTGGATAGGGTCCACAGATCACCGTGCGCTTACATCCCGGAATGATTTGCACGTCAAATAATTCTTCTACCCCGGTCTCGAACTCCAGAAACGCCAGACTTTTACCCGTCGTCCAGTCGATCACGACAATGCCACAGCGCATCGATGCGGCGTCCTCGCAGATCGGCACCCCTCCGAAAACGGATGTCTCCCTAGCTCGACTCATCCCGACAAAAGCGTAAGTCCCCAAAAGGGCTAATCCACGACCGTAGCCCGGGTAGGACGCCACTTCATCAACCTCCCCCGAACTCGGATCGATCCGGACCAGCCGCCCACGGCCACTATCAAGCAGGAACAGATTCCCTTGGTGCAACCGTGGTGAATGAGGCATACAAAATCCACTCGCGATGATTTCGCCGCCGGGCACTTCCATCAACACTCCGCCGTTGGATTTTCCCTCGCGCCAACCACGCGCGGCGTCTGTCGTTCCCAATGCACTGACGTACTTGGGTTTCCCGTCTTGCATTGCCATGCCATTGAGATGGCAACGATCTTGTGGCGCCAAGTCGGTGATGAACGGTGGTTGCCATCGAGGCACAAAATTAAAGTCTTCATGCAGCGTCGACAAACACGAAAACAACGTGTTAACAACCCACAACTGGCCGTCGCCGCCCCACTGCATTTCATGCACGTGAATATTCCCGGTGACAAAAGATTCTCGCGCAAGATAGACGCGGTCATAGGTCCCCGGCGGATCGACTTGGTCGGCCAACGAACCGCCATCGCGCAAAAACCAAATCACGTTCGGGCCACCGACCGCGATCGCGGAACCGGACATTCCGGCGACGACCGGATCGCCGGGCGGCGGAGCAATTCCCATCGCCTGTTGAAAATTCGAAAAACCCAAGTGCAGGTTGCCGTTTTCCGCACCAATGCTGACCACCTTTCCGGCGGCATAAGTTGAAACAAGCAATGAACATCCCAAATGCTCTAATAACGGAACAAACTTGGAACTGTGCCTGTAATTGATCTGTCGGATTGCGGACCGCTGATTTGGCGCTGACCCTGCGGAATGATCGCCGTTACCATCAGACCGTACACCGTCGTTCATCGATTTCACCCGCGTTTTTGCTAAAAGTGATTACTGAGTCACTGCTAGACTGTACTTGCCCAATACTACTTGCCCAACCCTTCGACATCAGCCTGACTCACCCACGATCAACCATCCAATGCCCATCGAACCAGAATCGTCAGAGATGCTGCAGGATACGTGTGACTCGCCGGATTCACCAGCGCCGAAGGTCCGACGCAAACGGCACTGGATGATTTCGTTGATCAGAATCGTATTGATCAGCTACGTTGTCGTCTTGGTCATGTTGGTGATGACGGAAACTCAAATGTTGTATCCGGGGGCCTACATGAAACTGGACGGCAACTCATTTCAACCCGCATCGACGTGCCGGCCCTGGGAATATCCGGCAGAGGACGGGACGATGATTGTCGGTCGATTGCGCGACCGACCGGGCAGCTCGCGGACCGTCTTGTTTTTCCATGGCAACGGCGTCAAAGCGATTCAACTGGATCATTGGATTGAACGACTCAGCCAACATTTGAATGCCAATGTGATGGCGGCGGAGTACCGTGGGTTTCAACAGT
>JAGQPO010000194.1 GCA_020426665.1 Planctomycetales bacterium | reverse complement strand
CACCATCCGATTCCAGGATCTCTTCAATGCATCGATTCTTATCGATCATCCACTTGCTGGTCGCCGAGACAAGCTGTTCACGACTGATGAAATCCATTTGCATGGCCAGAATGCCAAACAACAGACCACGATTGAATTCGCCGTTCATCTCGCACCAAATTCCACAGGACTCAACGATGCAGGACTCCCGATGGGGAAGCCTGCAGATTCTAGCTGAACTCTACGCCCCCCTGTCAAACTAGTCGTCACTAAACAATCGTTCCGTGTCGACCACGGTGTCCTCGGCGGGGAGTTTTGACCAATCAAATTGGTCAATCAACTCAGATGCTTTGCACGGTTCCGGTTTGTCAATCATCCCGAGCGAGTGCGCCGCCCATCCGACAACCGCCTCGGGCGCGACGCCTTGTTCACGGTAGTAGCTCAATCGAGTGTCGCCGTGTCGTTTCGCAAGACGGTGTCCGTCAGTGCCCAACACCAGCGGGACATGGGCGTATCGCGGTGCGGGACGGTCCAGGTGCCGGTACAAATCCAATTGCCGGAACGTGCTGGCCACCAAGTCTTTTCCGCGAATGACAAAGTCGACTTCCTGGCAGAAATCGTCGACGACCACCGCCAATTGATACGTGACCTGGTTGTTCTTGGTCGCGATCGGGAAATCGCCAAGTTCGCGAGCCGGGTTGCAAGATTGTCGGCCCAACACTGCGTCGTCAAACGACAACGTTTCATCGGCCGCGCGCAGCCGCCAACAATGGGCTTCGTTGCGAATCGTGTCGCCAGGGCGATATCCGCTGCATGTCCTCGGATAGATGACCCCTTCACCCCGAAATTCGCTTTCGTGAGGCGCCGATTGGGCGTCGGCAATGTCCTTGCGGGAGCAATAACACGGATAGGCCAAATTGCCGCTGGTCTCGGTGAAAAACTCCAGCACCTGTTGGTAATGGCGTTGGTGGTCCGTTTGCAAAATCGGTTCGCCGTCCCACTGGATTCCCAACCAACGAAGATCTTCGACGGCTTGTTCGATCGCCCATGATTTCACCCGCGGCGAATCCAGGTTGTCGATGCGAAAGACCAACTCGTCGCCCGCCTGCCGGGACGCCCAAAAAGCGATCAAGTGCGTGCGTGCGTTGCCGAGATGCTGGGCGCCCGTCGGCGAGGGGGCCAATCGCGTTCGCGTCATGACTGGGCGGCAATCATGTTCGCCATACTTTGACGGGCGATGTTTTCCGCGCCCAGCGAATAATCGAATACCTCGACGCTGACCCATCCGTCGTAGCCAACTTCCTTGATCGCGTCAAAGATCGGTCGGAATTCGACGTCGCCCATTCCTGGCCCAAGCAGATTTGGATCGTTGGCATGAAAATGGAACATCACATCGGCCTGTTGGTGAATGATCTCCGGGACAGGCGTCGGTTCATCACTCATTGCTTTGACATCCAAGTGAAGACCGACGCGATCACTGGCAATGCGATTCATCAGGTCTCGACCAAGCGCGGCTGTATTTAAAAAGTTTCCTTCGCCACGTCCCAGCGGTTCGATCGCGATTCGAACGCCACATTCATCCAGCGTCGGTACAACGGCACGCAAACAATCGGCGGCGGCCTCCATCGCTTGTTCCTCGGTTTGGTCGCTGGGATAATTTCGTTGCTGGGGCGACCCCAAGACCATCACGTCACCGCCAAGATCGCGACACAGTCGGGCGAGCGAGCAAAAATAGTCCGACGTCTTTCGGCGTACGGATTCGTCCAGTGTTGTCAGGTGAAAACCTTCGGTCTTGGCCAACAACCAGTGCAGCCCGATGATTTGCATTCCATGTGACTCTACCGTGTCGCGATAGGCCGCACGCTGTTGGTCTGTGAAGCTGGCCAGGTTATCGGTCAGCATGAATGGGGCCACCTCCCAGCCGGTGTATCCTGCGTCACGGGCAATTTTCAGGGCCTGATCGAGTGGCATATCGCCGAAGGTTTCGTTACAAATCGCGTACTTCACGGGTCGCTGTCGCCATTGGTTGTTGCGTGATGGGAATCTGAGACGTCAGAATACCAGCCAGGCGAATCGTTCGCACGGGCCCCAAGTTTCTTACGGCAGTCGCCGAGTCTTGCACGTGGATTTCACACCGAAGCCCTATTCACCGAAGCTCCATTTACCAAAGTCCCATTTACCAAAGCCCCGTTCAATGAAACTGCGAATCGCTGGGGCGTTGACCGCACTGTTGCTGATCGCATTGCTGGTGACCGCGTCGGCCTTGAAGCCCAGTTCGGCTGGCCTGGGGACGCATCACCAACTGGGCCTTCCCCCGTGTACCATTCGCGTACTTTTTGGAGTTCGTTGTCCCAGTTGTGGGATGACGACATCATGGGCGCACGTGATGCGTGGAAATCTGTTGGCCTCTGCAAAGGCTAACCCCGGCGGAATGTTGCTTGCGTTTTACGCCATGGGGTGCATCGGAACGACCAGCCGAATGGCCTGGGACGGACGATTCCCGAGTCATCGAGTGGTTCGCAACTACACAATCATTTTGGGCGGGATCGCGCTGGTGACGGTGGTCGATTGGATATTGCGATTGACGACGTAGTTTTACTGTCCCGAAATTACTTCCACACTTATCTTTTCCAGAGAATCGCCTTCCGAATGCGCCAGTTTTGAAGTTGCGTTCTTGGGAGCCCTTCGTCGAATCGAGACGCAGCATGAGTGTTGGTGTGCAGGCTAAAGGGACCGTCCAGCTTAGC
>JAGQPO010000193.1 GCA_020426665.1 Planctomycetales bacterium | reverse complement strand
GGAGAACCAATTGTCGCCGAACACTATCTAACCATGTTGATGCGGGCGGTAGCCTGGCGGGTTTCTTTCCACTTTCAGGAGAAACCAGTGGCCAAAACCCCCAACCCCGAACTCGCCCGCCAGTGGCGTGACCGAATGGAGCGATTCGAACATTCAGGACTCACCGTTGCAGAGTTCTGTAAAACCGAGAAGTACTCCGTCGCTTCCTTTTACCAGTGGCGGCGTAAACTCGCCAACAAGCTGGCAGGCGACGCCCGTACCGCCGCCTTCGTACCGGTCGAGTTGTCTCCCGGTTCGCTGTCACTGCCGCACGGTCAAGACGCGATCGATAACAACAGCTTGCAGATTGAATTGCCCGGAGGCGCGCTGGTACGCGTTGGCGCCCACGCCAGCGATGATCAGCAACGACGACTGATCAAGAACGTGGTCGAGATACTTCGCGAGGTGGCATCATGATCGCGCTAGCGGCCAACACGCGGATCTTTGTCTACACCGATCCGACCGACATGAGAAAAAGCTTTAACGGATTGTCCGGACTTGTGAAAGAACATTTCGACATCGATCTGTTCTCCGGTCACCTGTTCGTCTTTTTCAACCGTAAGCGGGATTACGTCAAGATCCTGATGTGGGACAACGATGGCTTGTCGCTTTGGTGCAAGCGTCTCGAGAGCGGCACCTTTGAAAAGTTGGTCCACCAGGAACAAGGTAGCTTTGAAATCGATTCGGCCGGATTGGTCATGATGCTCCGTGGCGTTCAAATCGAAGGGACACCGAGACGCAAACGTTACTCGATCAAGCAACCGCAAGCGGCTTAACGCGACACTGCAAAGTCTTTTGAAAAAACATTGACGCAAGGCTGCTGACAGCCTTGCGTTTTTTATGTCACAAGCGATAACAATCGCATGGTTGCTCCAGAGAAACGAAACGACCTGAAGTCGATGCAAAGGCTCAATGACGAGTTCGCTGAGACCATCAAGGAGCAGCAGAAAACGATTGAGCAGTTGCGTGAAGAACTGAACCTTTACCGCAACAAACTCTTCGGTAGATCATCAGAACGACAAGTCGAAGATGATTCGCAGTTGCACTTGTTCGATCTCGGTGACCAACAAGCCGAGAACGAGACTGAAGAAGAGCAAGATGAAAACCCGAAGAAGCGTCGTCGTCGCAAAAAGAAGTCTGAGAAGATACCGGCGCATCTAAAACGCAAGATCATCGAAGCGGATGTTTCCAAAGAGGCTCGTCAGTGCTCTTGCTGCGGCGAGGAAATGCCGATCATCGGCACCGACATCAGCGAGCGCGTTGATCTGATTCCCGCCGAGCTTTTCGTTTGGGAAATCCGTCGTCACAAACGTGCATGCACTCATTGCAAAGAGTCAATTGCACAGGTTCCCGCTGGCGAGGAACCCGGTGGACTGACCACACCTGTTCCCGGCAGCGATTACGGCTTTGGCGTTTACACTCAAATCATTACTAACAAGTATGGCGACCATTTGCCGCTCTATCGCGGCGAGAATATTTTCGCTCGCGCCGGAATGGTGATCCCGCGAAACACGCAGTTTGGGATGCTCGCCAACATCGCGGTGCTGATCGTCCCGCTGATTGCATTGATGAAGTCAAGAGTGGTGTCGGGAAATGTCATCGGCGTTGACGATACCTCGGTTCGGTTACAAGACCCGAGCATTCCCGGCAAGATGCGAACGGCTCGCTTTTGGTTGTATCGCGGCCGTGAGGACCATCCCTACAATGTGTTCGACTTCACCGAGAGTCGTGGGCGAGACGGACCGGCAAGTTTCTTGAGTGATTTTTACGGCCACGCGGTGGTCGATGCTTATGGAGTCAACGAGGGAGTCTACCTGGGGAAAGAGAATCAGATTTATGCCGCGTGTTGCAACTCTCACGCACGAAGAAAGTTCATCGAAGCCAAGCCGAATGATCCGCTTGCCGCTGCGCATGCGATCGCGATTTACAAAGGGCTTTATGATGTCGAGGATCTTGCGAAGGGGTGCTCCGTTGATGAGCGTCTTGAACTTCGTCAGCGTGAGTCGGCGCCACTGATGGATGAACTACACGATTGGCTTATCGACAAGGATAGCGATCTGCGAGTGCTTCCCAAGAGTTCGCTCGGCAAGGCGGTTCGCTACGCGCTGAATCAATGGGATGAGCTGTCAGTGTTCCTGGGCAACGGAGCGATTCCGTTTGACAACAATGAAACCGAGGGCGAACTTCGGAGCCTAACGCTTGGCCGCAAGAACTGGTTGTTCGTCGGTTCGAGTCATGGTGGCGAAGTGGCTGCTGTGATGTACTCTCTGGTCTCATCGGCGGCGCGCCACAATTTGGATGTTTGGGCTTACGTGGATGATTGTCTTCGCCAGCTTGCGGGTGGCAGCACTGATTACGAAAGTCTACTGCCGGACGTTTGGCGAGCTTCGCACCTGGAATCGATTCGGGTGTATCGCGATGCGGAGAAAGAATCGCGTCGGTTGACGACTCAGCAACGACGTGTGCGTCGTCGTGAAGCCAGGGTGGCATGATGTCGGACCTGACCGAGCGAATCCAGCTGACGCGAGAGCATCGGGAGCTGATCCTGAAGTACGGCTACGTGTCGGGGCGTTTGGAGGCATCGCTACGCCGTTGGCCGAAGGATCAATTCATCCGTCGTGTTGGGATGACTCGGGTGGAGTTGCACTGGCTGATCGGCGACCTGAGCCACTCGTGCGTCAAAGGCAAAGCGGGTAGGGATGCTGAAGCGGTCAATGACCTGTGCGAACACCTGGAGTATGCGCAGGCAACCGGCGACGGCGACCTAGACCTCCTCTGGTAAAAACCGGCACCCAGCCCAGCTCGCCCGCACGGGTAGATAGAACGCTTACACTCGTCGCCGCCGCGGCATGGCTGTGGCCATCCGCACAAGAAGCAACGACACGCCACCGACATCCCGACACTGCCAGCGACGAACAACTTGTCTCGCTGACACACGCCCAGCGTGATCTCCAACAAAACGCCCCCACGGACCACGCCACCAAGCCGATCGAGCAAATCAAGGTCGGCGAGCGTGTGCTGGCGCACAACCCGGAAGTCTCCGAGGAAGAACGCGCCTCGTGGACCGAACCTGACTGGAGTGACTGGCTGCAACTCTCGCTCGTCATGCCCAAGGAAGACGGCAGCGAACTGAAGATCGAATTGCTACGCAGCGACGACTGGGTTCGATCGCAATTGAACTTCGTGGTTGACGAAAAGACTGACGCTGAAATCACCGAAGCATCGCCTGCCGGCCCGACGAGTCAAATCGCTGAGCCTACTCCGTCGGTTCCGCTCTCGCCATTGCGTCCGATCTATCGCGATCTCGCGTTGACCGATCTGGTGATCGAAGAGGCCGGACTTGAGCTCGTCGGCTTGACCGCCGAGATGGACCTCCCCGAACTCGCCATCACCGGACCTGCAGTGATCGTCGATCTGCGGTCGGCACCACAGATCCAGCCGGGCGCCGGCCGAGTTGTCACGGCAACCTTCCACCACACCAGCGGCGACGTCATCGACCTGACCATCGGCGATAAGTTCTCCACCGAAACCATCGGCACCACCGGAAACCACCCCTTCTGGTCCGAAGACCGCCAAGGATACGTCCAAGCGGCAACATTAGAAATCGGAGAACAAGTCAGAACCCACGCCGGAGACACCAAACAAGTCGTCTCGCTGCTGCCCAGGCCCGGACCCGAAGCTGTATTCAATTTGGAAGTACACGGGGAGCACGTGTACTGGGTGGGTACGAGTGGGGTGCTGGTTCACAATACGTATCCTGATTTCGACGAGATTCCTGCGAACCTAGCCCACACAAGTGACGCGCGTCTTGCATCGGGCGGCGATCTTGAAGGACTAACTCTTACGCGGACAAACAGCAGAACTGAGATTCAATTCAAGGGCGATGTTGGGGAACAGCTTTCAATTGGACAGGGGGGGATCCCCATTGGATTTCAAGTTCCAGTCCGAGCCCCATCTGGACGCGTTACAATCTTAGACTCCGTGGAAGTCGATCCCAATACAGGACGTTTTATCTTTGTAGAGTCTAAGAACGGTCCCGGTGCGAAGCTCAGTGATAACCAGATCGAGGCGCATGACGAATTAAAACTGAAGGGTGGCACAATCTTGCGTTCCCACCGGCATGCGAATGATATGATCGCAGCGTTTGGCGAATACGGATTCAAGCCAGGACGAATTGATCCAAGCCAGTTCACCATACGCGTCGACAAGTTCAATACAGGAAAAGTCAAAAAGTGAACGTTCATCCGTGGGCCACGACCGATTATCATAGTTTCCTTCTTATCACTCAGGATCGAATCACCACTTGGTCCAAATGGAAGATTGTTTATCAATTGCTTAGTTGCTACTTCCAGATCCAGCGCGGATCACTTCGGTCGGTCGTCGAATTGCCATCAGGCCGTCTTAAATCCAAATCACGCCTGCAATGGAATGAGCTAAATCATCGAAAATGGATTTGCTGCGAGAGTACCCCGGGCGATCGTTATTTACATCGCTGGAGCACCGCATCGACTCCACGACTCGACGACCTTGATGAGTCAACAAGTCCTCCATTTGCGTTCTTTGAAATAAAGGCCATTAACAGCCCAGCTGGTGCGGACGCGTTGCTGATTTCAGTATGCAAAAGTTGCGATATCAAACCCAAGAAAATTGTAACAACGCTATTCGATTCGCTGCGTGAAAATGGGACAATGGTTGACGCGTATCAAAGACGAGGAGCATGGTGTGACTCAATCGCAGAAGGTCAAGGAATCACAAATAGTACGCAGGAGTTTCTGAGTACGTACATGCCAACTCATATCAAAATTGAGCGTGCCGAACAACTTCCAGGTAGTTGGGGTTTAATGGGTTAACGAGAAAAAGGGTCAGGAGCGAATGGCGTTGTCGTCGCGATGAACGGTGCCACTCATCCTCCAGTTGACGCGGGGTGGACATTCGGTGTGAATTGAGTATCACTTGTCTTAGAGGAGGGGGTATGCCACGACCACAGCGTGCTGAACAGTTTGATCCCGGCGATGTGTGTATCGTGCATGTCGTCCATTGTCGCGTGCGCCGGGCCTTCCTGGCGGGCGTTGATCGTGTTTCCGGCAAAGATTACTCGTTCCGAAAAGAATGGATCCGACGCAGAATGGAAGCTCTCGCCTCGGTCTTTGCCGTCGATGTGCTCTCCTATGCGGTGATGAGCAATCACCTGCACCAAATCCTCCGCAATCGACCGGACGTTGTGGCTAAATGGTCCGACGAGGAAGTCGCAATCCGCTGGCTGCGAGTCTTTCCAGGGCGAAGACTCGAAGAACACCTCGCCGAGCCGACCGAAAACGATGTCAAAATGCTCTGCCTCAACAAGGAACGACTCGCCGAGATCCGACATCGACTGTCCGATATTTCCTGGTTCATGCGTGCCTTGGCCGAACCAATCGCACGCATGGCCAACAAGCAAGACGAATGCACGGGCCGATTTTGGGAAGGACGCTTCAAATGCCAGCGAATCGTCGATGAAGCGGGCCTGTTGGCTTGCAGTATGTATGTCGACTTGAACCCAGTTCGCGCGGCAATCGTGGAAAGTCCCGAACAGTGCCCGCACACCAGTGCCTATGACCGCTCCAAGGCCCGGCGTGGAGCCGAGATCCCATCGGCCGCGTTCGACCTGAAACCCATTCCTGCCGAGGAGGCGGGCAAGAAGATTCGCGAAACGCCGGTCCACAAGCTTCGCCACGAACGAAAGGCAAAGAGACGCAACCCGACGAGCGGGCGAATCCGCCGCGACGACTGGCTGAGCCCGCTAACGTTGGACGAAAAGAAACTGTCCAGCGAACCGCAAGTTCACACCGGTGGGGTTCGCAGCAGTGATCGCGGTTTTCTGAACCTGTGTTGGGAAGAGTACTGGGAACTGCTGCGTTGGACTGCGAAGCAAACCATTCGGGACATGACACAGAAGGTTCCAAGGCGCCTGGCCAGGAAACTTGGTGAACTCGGGATCGACGCTTCGATGTGGCGCGACCTGGTTTGGGGCTGGCAGAAGTATTTCGGGAAGAGTGTCTGTGTTGGCGGTCCGGACTCCATGAAGCGACACGCCGAGGAATGCGGTCGCCATCATCACCGCGGCCAAGCCGGTGTCGCCGGCTGCTTCGTTTAGTCGGCCCCTTCGTCAATCACCGCGATTCGGCGGCTATCTCTGCGCGCCAAAGCGACTAAAGCTGCGGAAACGAGCGAATGGGCAGGTGAATGCCGACTATAGTAGCGCCCGCATCACCAATCAATTGCTGCGTGCTACGCAACAACTCTGCACTGGCTCACCTCAGATTGTGGATGGCACCGTTCGATACGAGCAGTTATTGAAGCTGGGGAAAAGATGAGGGAAGCCGGTTCGCTCATAAACCCTAACGGTGCACTCAACAATTGTGTGAATTGCGTTGAAGCAGCACTGTACAATAGTTTCAAATTAAAGAATGTTGATCCAAGTGAAATTCCCGCTCGAGGTTTCTTCACGGCGGGTGAGATCGCTGAACTTGGAATCAGTAAGGCATCTGGACTTGGAAATAAGGTTCAACAGGTCCACGAGATTCTTGCGAGAATTGGCATACTTGGCTTGAAGACCAAAAAGGTTACCCCTGCGTTCAATGAATTCGCGCGAATACCGGATGTCGGAACCTACATAATCATTCGCCCCCCGCGAGTTGTAAACGGCGAAGTGGTCAACGGACATATTGTCATGGCAACTATTCGGAAGACTGTAAGCAAATCCGGGGATGAAACCTACCTTCACAAAATTTTTGATCCACAGACCTACCGAATTGACACTCAGGTAGAGCTTGTGGGGCCTGACGTCCAAATCTTCAAGGTGTTCGAATGAACCATAAAACGATCGCTAAGTTTGACCCTTTTGCTTTTCTAACTTCGGGACGCATTTGCGGCATTTCCGTGGGGACGACGCGAGACGAAACGCGAAAGATATTGGGAATTCCGCAACATTGGCAAGAAGGTTTCGATGTTGATAATAGTCCAATTTGGGAATACGACGACATGCATACAGGTGATGATCTGCAAATCGTCTTCGCTCCCACGCAGGACATTGCGTCGATGGCATTATCTATCAGTACAGAGAGTGTTGTCGAGCGACCAGTGGTGCTAAGTAAGTGTCTGCAGACGCTTGCGAACGCGGGAATTCACGTGAGGGAAAGCCAAGCGAATCATGCTCACTACCTGGAGTTTGGCGATGCGACTGCAACCTTTCTTGGGGTTTACTTTAATGATCAAGGTGATGAGTTCGAATTGACAGAGCCCGCTCTAAGGCTATTGAAAGTCGGTAACTGTGGAAGACTCATTTCCGGCACGTATTGATGCGGACTGGCGAGCGAGAAAAGGTTTCAGGCGATAGAAAATGTGGGAAGCGGAGGAGAAAAAGGGTCAGGAGCGAATGGCGTTGTCGTCGGTGATTTACGTGATTTTTGCCAACAACGCTCGTGCCGCATGGTACACGCGTCGCGGCACGTTCATCAGCTTCAGCACCTTCGGTCGACGCTTGTTTTCTCGTGGCTCTGTCCGGCCGGGGCGATTGCCCACAATTGCGCAGACGCCTTGATGCTGTGCTGTCTTGGTTCAACGGAAAATGGAATTTGCAGTCCAGCGAGTTAAACAGTGTGGCGGCATCGTGCCGGGGAGATCGGGCATCGTGCCCGAAGGTTTTTCGCATTCCGCAAACATCGAAGGGAAGAGAGGCGGCATCAGGCGACACCGCTACCCTTCGCCGTTTCGCAAGACGGTGCCAACCACCTAATTGCATGCCCACTAACAGTTTAGTCCCAGGGTCGGGATGAATCTGACGCTGTGACGTTGACGTCTATCTGAACTGTTGATGTCACCGCGGCAGTTGCGGTAGGTCGCTCTGTTTCCTTTGGTGCAAATTTCAAGCAGCGAACACCGCAGCGCCCAGTTCGTGCGCGCGAGCGCTGGCTGTCATCGTTGCTGCGAGCGGACATGAGATTGCGTTCGGAATGGTTTCTCGTGCTCGCCAATGTGTGATGGGACGGAATGTCGAAAATGAATGTTTCGGCACGCATTCCAAAATCTTGAACCGGAGAGAACCTGTGGTCTTCAAAGTTGCTCAATCCACAAAAGGAACTTAAAAACCCGGCAATGCCATTCCGTCCTGACACCGTTTCTCCGGATGGCTGGATTCGTGATCGGGCGGAGGATAAGATGAGAGTGATTCTGATTTTTAGAGGAATTTGGTGTGCCAAGGAAGATTCGCGAACTCATCGCCGATTTGAAAGCTGCAGGATTCGAGGATCGCGGGGGTAAAGGGAGCCACCGAAACTTTACCCATCCGAAAGTCGCGAAACCGATTACGATTTCCGGGAAAGCGGGCGACGATGCAAAGAAATACCAAGAGCGAGCCGTAAGCAGAGCAATCGAGGAGTCCAAATCATGAAGGCTGCCGCTAGATACGTAAAGCTCGTTGAATGGTCCGACGACGATCAGTGCTTCGTCGGAAGTTGCCCTGGACTTTTTTACGGTGGATGCCACGGGGACGATGAAAAATCGGTGTTTGCTGAGCTCTGCCAAATCGTCGAAGAAACGGTCAAGCTGTATGAAGCAGAAAGCCGCCCCCTGCCGCCAGCAACGTCCGGGTACGATTGGGCAAACACGATTACGAATACAACTACGACGAATTGACGGAGAGAAAAACACTGTCGTGGCCGAACTTCGTTTTGCTCGCCTTGGCGAGATGCTCGCGTACACTTAGCGGCATTGCCTGACCGTAACTTTTTTGCGACTCAAAGTCCCATGGCTTGCCGGCTGATCAGGCACGTCTCTGTCAGCTTGGATGATTCAGTCTCGCCATGTGCGGTAGATATCCGAAGCTTAGAAGCCTCACACTGTCTTATCCTGCGTTTGAACCCCTGACAGAGCACCACGTTTTCTCAACGGGCTTGATGACTGCAGCTGCTCTCGCAGCCACGCACGCCCTCGGGGTCAGATCGATGTTGTCAGTGTGCAACTTGCGCAGCGATGACAAGCCAGCGTGGACCCTAAGCTTCGGACGAAATTGATTCTGCATTGCAGGGCCATAAGGTGCCACCCACCTTCTACTTGACGCGATCGGATCGGCGTCCACTGAATACTTCACGCAATGGACCGAGACGTTTTCCAGCGGTGGCGGAAGTGGCAGCGGTAGCGGCGGTGGAACCTTTTACACCAGCGGCAGCAGCGCTGGTGGCTCCTCATACTCCAGCTGGAATGAATCGACACACAATCCGTTGACGAGTTACACCAGTTCGTGGGGCGGTACTTCACAAAACGGTACACCCATCGATGGAATCACGCGAATCAACGATTGGGGATTTGGTACGACCAGCGGAGACGGTCAAGCAATCAGCATGCCGGATTTCGCACCGCCAAGCATCAACTTGCCGAGCATCGGTGCCGATTCGGTTCCCGGGCCGACCAACCCCGATGCACTGGCCGCCATCATGCAAGCAAGCTTGTTAGAGCCACCAGTGGAGGACGAACCTGTCGGTTCGATCTCGGATTACTCCCAGTCGATCTGGTCGTTCGATTACTGGGTCTCATCGTACATGAGTAACCTGAAAACAGAGGTGACCACAGCCGGCAAGACGATCACTGAAACCGGCGCAGAGATGGGCAACTTCGTCGGCGAACATGCGGCGCGCACCTGGTATGAACCGGGAGAAGAACTGGAAATTGTGGTTCAAGGTGTGACCGACACGACCAACGCCGCGATCGACTTTGCCGAGCAAGCGGTGACGGACCCGCTCGGAACCGCCGCGGAAATCGGCAATGGCGCAATTGATTTCCTCGACGAAGTGACCACGGACCCCGAAGCCGCCGGTAGGGCGCTTGGCAACGGTGCGGTTGCCTGGGCGACGATGCCGGTGGGCGCCGGTGTTGCGAAAGGGGTCGCGGTTGTCGGCAAAGGAATCAAGCGTTTGGGAACCGCTTTGAAAGCGGCCGACAAAGTCGAAGACGTTCTGGACAAGGCCGAAGACATCGCCGACGCAACGCCACGCTGCAAGAAACCGAACGGTGGCTGCTTTGCCGCCGGCACGCTGGTCTGGGCGGTACTACCCGAGCAGGAAGAGGCCTTTGCACAGCAAATTGGATTGCAATCAGCAACAGTTAACGCTGCCGATTCACAGCAATCCAGCGCAACGATTGCGGCTCGGTCGATTGAGCAAGCCGTTCCAATCGAGCAACTGCCGCTGGGTGCCCGCGTCGTGACTCGGAACCCATACCGCAGCGATATCGATCTGTCGCTGCCGGAACCCGACCAATCGACATGGTCGAAGCTTTCCATTGTGTTGACGACGGAGGCCGGACTGATCGTTGATGCCGAACTGTTCCGCCCGACCGAATTGCTCGATCAGCTTGATTTGGCAGCGGGCCGCACGATGTATTTCTCGGTTCCCGAGTTGGAGCTGAATTCATGGGGCACGGTCAGCTCGATCGAACCAAGTCCGGAAATCGTAGCCGGTGAAGGCCACGTGATCACGGCACGGTTCCGAACGCGTCAGGTCGAGCAGATGACGCGAGTCACGCTGGCCGACGGCAATGAGATCATAGGAACGATGGTTCACTCGGCTTGGTCAGCCGATCGTCAAGACTGGGTTGCACTATCAGAGCTGCAAGTCGGCGAACACCTGCAGTCGAGAAGTGGTACGATAGAGATCG
>JAGQPO010000192.1 GCA_020426665.1 Planctomycetales bacterium | reverse complement strand
CGGACTTCCAGTCCGTCGAAATCGAGACTTGTCGACGGACTGGAAGTCCGTCGTACCTTAAAATTAAGAATTGCCGAAGCACCAGCCCGTGGCCCTCTCAAAACCAGTCTCCTTGAAACCATGTTTAAATCATTGCGCAGTCTGACCTTTGTTTTCTGTTCCGCAGTGTTCGTTGCCTCACCGGGGCACTCCGAAGACTGGACCGAATTCCGTGGCCCCGGCGGACAAGGTAAATCCGAGGTCAGCTCGCTGCCGCTGCATTGGAGTGAGACGGATAATATTGCGTGGAAAGTTGCGATCGAAGGCGACGGCTGGTCGTCACCCGTTGTTGCAGACGGACGGATCTATCTGACATCGGCAGTCCCGACCGATTCCGATTCTGACAACGCCCGGTCGCTGCGTGCGATTTGCTTGGACGCCAACGACGGTCGCAAGATTTGGGACCACGAGTTGTTTCACCAGGACGCAGCGGGCGTGCAAATTCACAAGAAAAACAGCCACGCTAGTGGGACGCCGATTTTGGACGGCGATCGGATCTTTGTTCACTTCGGTCCGGCCGGGACCGCATGTCTGACGACCGACGGCGAAGTGGTTTGGAAAAACAGCGAATTAAAGTTTTCTCCGGTTCACGGAAACGGCGGGTCACCCGCGTTGTATCGGGATGCCCGGCATGGCGACACTTTGATCGTCACCTGTGACGGAGCCGACAAACAATTTGTTGCCGGTATCAACGCCGCGACCGGCGAAGTCAAATGGAAAACGGATCGACGTGCCGACGTTCGCAAAGGGTTCTCGTTTAGTACTCCGACACTGATCCAGGTCAACGGCCAGACCCAAGCGGTTTGCCCTGGCAGCGGCGCCGTTGTCGCCTACGATCCGAACAACGGCGAAGAACTTTGGAGCGTGAGTTACGGCGAAGGGTACTCAGTTGTTCCCCGACCTGTCTTTGGCAAGGGACTGGTCTTCGTCAGCAGTTGTTATGACTCGGCGTCGTTGTACGCAATCGATCCGAGCGGCCACGGTGACGTCACCGATTCCCATGTCCGTTGGACTCTCGATCGGGGCGTTCCCAAGACACCTTCAATGTTGGTCGTCGGAGACGAACTGTACTTTGTGGATGATGGCGGTGTCGCCAACTGCGTCGACGCATTGACCGGTCAATCGCATTGGAAGCAACGGTTGGGCGGAAAGTTCTCGGCGTCACTGTTCTACGGAGCCGGGCGGATTTATTTTCAAAGCGAAACCGGAACAACGACGGTCATTCGACCGGGCAAGGAGTTTATTGAACTGGCAACCAACGAACTTGGCGACGGAGATCGCACGTTCGCTTCATTCGCAGTCGTCGACAACGCATTGTTACTACGAAGCGAGACGCAACTTTATCGTATTGAAGAGTGATGGGATGTTGACTGCTGTGCGACACAGTGGTCGCACAATCTAGTTTTCGATAACGAAGAAGCGAAACAGCCTCTCGCGCCGACCTGCAGTCAGTGTCTTCTGAATCATTTGTGTGTGGCAACACAAAGAAATTAACAGCTACGCAATATTTTACGAAGGTAAGAAATGTCATCTTATTAACGCCTCTGGAAGTGCCCACGGCCTCTCGGCATCTTTATTGACGTTCATCCTCTCGTCCCGCACTTCGAAATCAAAACCAAACAACTTTCCTAGTGGTGTGCGCGGGTCGCTTTGATCCTGATCGTAGCAACTCTCCGGCACCTCCTTGCCGACTTTCCAAGCTAGGTAAAAGTCTGCTTCAACAAAGCGAACCTCACTGCCAGAGAAGAGCGTCGTGCCAATCTCCAAATGATCTGGTAGCCACCTACCTTTATGTTGCGCCCATTCGTAGTTTCCATACGAAACGTATTTTTTGAGAATCGCTGCCTTGCTCCGGATGATTTTCGCCTCAACCTTTGTGGGCATACCTCCGACTCGACTCTCAAAAATCACGGTGTGCTGAAGCGTGAAAGCAGGTGCGTTTCCTACAAATACAGCCTTCACGCATCCAGAACCCTGATCATGACACTCCGTCAACTGGTAGCTGTCTTGGTTCAACGGAAAATGGAATTTGCAGCCTAGCGAGTTAAACAGTGTGGCGGCATCGTGCCGGGAAGATCGGGCATCGTGCCCGAAGGTTTTTCGCATTCCGCAAACATCGAAGGGAAGAGAGGCGGCATCAGGCGACACCGCCGCCCTTCGACGTTTGACTTGGCACGGCGCTCGAGTTGGTCCTCACCAGAGCTCTATCCTCCGACCAAGCAATGACAGTTTCTCAGATCAGCTTGCAATTGCAAGTTGATTCTCACTTGCGTTGAGACGGCGTCGTGAACGTGCTTGCTCAAGCTTGCGATCACGCTCCGCTGCGATCTCCTCGGCAAGGCCACACAAGCGATCCGCTGGCGTGATGTAGCCGATCGCACTGTGAAGCCTGACTTCATTGTAATGAGCAATGTACGAAGAGATTTGAGCCATCGCCTCGGCGTGGTTGCGGGGGCAGTTCGGACGGATGCACTCCTTCTTGATCGTGCCGTGAAAACGCTCCAATTTTCCGTTGCTTTGCGGATAGTACGGACTCGTCTTCACGTGGGTCATTGAATGGAATTTGACGAAAGCCTTGAAGTCTTTCGCGATGAACTGGGGGCCGTTGTCGCTGATGATCCGTGGCTTCACGCCGGGGTGCTTTTCGATCGCTGCTTGGCAAACGATCTCTACATCCACTTCGGTCATCGACTCACGAAGATCGAAGTGGACCACGTAGCGACTGTAACCATCAAGCACGGTAATCAGATAGTAAAAGGTGCCTCCGACGTTGATATAGGAAATGTCCACATGCCAGTGTTGGTGCGGTTTTTCCGGGTGTTTAAAGCCTGTTCCCTTGGTTGATCCTGACGTGGACTTCCGGTCCAAACGTCCTGCCTGTTTCAGTATTCGGTAGACCGCCCAAGGGCTTACCGCCACGATGTCATCATCGAGCATCATGAATGCCAGGCGTCGATAGCCTTCCAGCGGATTTCTGTCGTGGAAGTCAACGATCGCCTTTTTCTCCCAGTCTTCGAGCCACCAATCCCGCGGAATCTTTCCATTGTGCTCGTTGACTTTGCCGTAACGCGTCTTCCAGCTCCCGAATTTGTTGGCGGGCAGCTCAATCCACTCCAGCAACTGCTTGGCGGTCAGCCCTGTGCGGTCTGTCCAGTAGTTGACGTAATCAACAATCTGGTCTCGTGTATCGTGAGGAACCCAGCGACCGGTTAGAGCTCCCCATTTTCTTTTTTTGAGCGGATGTTCTCCTCCATCAGCTCAGCGATGACTTCGTTTTTGGCCTCGATTTTTTCTCGGAGCTGCTGAAGTTGCGAATCCTGCTTGGAGGCCTGGGCTTTGGACGACCGGGGAGACTCAAACACGTGCTCGGCTTGTGCCAGAACCGAGTTGATCCAGCTGTGGATCATCGTCGGCTGGACCTTCATTTGTTCGGCAATTTGGGAGACGGGAACGCCGTCTTTGAGATGCTTGCGGACGGCTTCAGCTTTCTGGGTTGCAGTAAACGACCGTCGTTTTTGCGGTTTTCGGGACATCGGAATCCTCCTCGGGTGGTGAACTTATCTCACCGGAGGCAAAATTCCAATTCCATGAGAGGCAAGACAATGCGACGGCCAGAGATTGCGTTTTACACAACGACCATACCCGACCATACCCCAGAGAGCTTTGCCAATCGCTACAATGTCGGCAAGTGCGTGACTCGTCCAATGAATCAAGTTTGAGAGTAAAGTGGGTTGTTTTATGGCAATTAGTGAGTTGTTTTCATTGAAGGGCCAAGTTGCCTTGGTCACCGGCGGAGGCGCGGGGATCGGCAAAGCAATTAGTTTAATGTTCGCCGAAGCCGGTGCGGACGTAGCCTGCACCGACCTCAATCAAAGCGATGCAGAAGCGGTTGCAACAGAGTGTCAGCGTTTTGGCGGTCGAGCGTTTGGCTTAAAACTAGACGTGACGAACGAAGAAGAAAGGATTCAGGTTGTTGAGAAGGTTGCGGCCCAGTTTGGGAAGCTGACGATTCTGATCAACAATGCTGGCGGTGGCGGCCCGAAACCCTTCGAAATGCCGATGGGAGATTTTGAATGGGCCTTCCAACTGAATGTCTATTCCTTGTTTCGACTCAGTCAGCTCGCACAGCCTCACATGAAATCCGCAAAAGGCGGCGCGATTGTGAACATCAGTTCGATGGCCGGCGAAAACAAGAACAAACGGATGTGTTCTTATGGGGCTTCTAAGGCAGCAGTCAATCACCTGACTCGAAACATGGCATTTGATTTGGGACCTGACAACATTCGTGTGAATGCAATTGCACCAGGGGCAATTCGCACGGCGGCTCTTGCGTCGGTACTTACACCTGAAGTTGAGCAAACCATGCTCAAACACACGCCACTTGCACGACTCGGAGAAGGCACAGATATAGCAGCCGCGGCACTTTACTTGGTTAGTCCGGCATCGGTCTGGGTTAGCGGACAAGTGCTCACAGTGAGCGGCGGCGGCCTACAAGAACTTGATTAACTAAACAACACTACAGGGAACACTATTATGACTTTCGACCCATTTGCGCCATTTCGTATGAATGACCACGTGGCACTAATCACGGGTGGTGCACAGAATATTGGGGAGGCCATCGCACGGACGTTTGCTGGAGCCGGCGCTAAGGTGATGATCGCAGACTTGAATGGCGAAAAAGCGGCCGCCACTGCGGCAAAGATAGCTGCAGAGACCGGACGTCAAGTTATTGGAATGGCGTGCGACGTTACTGACAACGAGCAGATAGAGAATTGCGTTGCAAAAACAGTTGACGTTTTGGGAGGGTTGAGCACGCTAGTAAACAACGTTGGATGGGGTGAAGTAAATCCCGATCCACTTGCAGTCACCAACGACCAGATGATTGCCTCTTACAAGCTGAACACGTTGAGCGCTCTACGGATGGTTGAGGCAGCGGCACCTCACTTGAAGCAAGCGAAGAATCCAACCATCACGAACTCTGGATCGATGGTTGGGCTTTTGCCTGCATACGACTTTTTGGCGTACAGCTCAGCGAAGGCCGCGTTGAATCATTTGATGACTGGTCTTGCACATGCGTTCGCAAAGCAGATCCGTGTCAACACAGTTGTGATTGGTACAGTGATCACTGAGGGCTACGCGGCAGCTGGCTTGGACGCTGAAGCACAAGAAGCTCTGATGAATCCCAATAACTTGGCCGGACGAAGCGGAACTCCACAGGACGTTGCTAATGCGTTCTTGTGGCTAGCTTCTCCAGCGGGCGGCTGGGTTAGCGGACAGATCCTACAGGTATCCGGTGGGCCTAAGAAGGTTCGATTAGTGCCGGAGTAGTCAGCAGATAGACGGAAGAGCATAGCAAATGCCGGAAATCCCTCTGGATAAGTTGTTCGTTTTGTTGTTCATGATGACGGGACCACTTCGTGTGGTTCCAGGATTTGCGGCTCTAACGGGAGAGCTTGATGAAGAGCAGAAGAGAAGTGTAGCGCTGCGGGCCGCATTGTACGCTTCTGCTGGAGTCGCGCTGGCTGTGTTTATGGGGCATACGATTCTTGCATCTTGGGGAGCAACGCCTGAATCACTGGCTGCTGCGACAGGGATTCTCCTATTCGTGACTGCTCTTCAATCATTAGTTGGATGGCCACCATCTAATCAGTCATCTCCAGCGAAGCAACCTGCAAACCATACTCGACTTGCCCTCTCGCCGCTGGCATTCCCAATCATTCTTCCGCCGTTTGCTGTAGGCGTTTTGATACTGTTCGGTGCCTATTTTCCAGATCTCAAAAGCAAACTATTTATGCTGGGACTTTCAGTCGGCATCATCTCTGTCGATTGGATAGCCATGAGGTTTGCAGAGTGGATCATGGAGAAGATAGGAGCCAGCACACTGCAGGTTTTGGGAGCTGTGTTTGGAGTGCTGCAATTATCGCTGGCCATCCAGATGATTTTCTGGGCAATCAAGTCGACCTATTTCGCCAACTGACCACTTTGAGGTGGCTGCGGGCTCACCTGCATTCATCAGAAGGTGAAGATGATTTTGTTTTGGAATACCCAAGCCTGATTATCTTCCCGACTCGTGCCTTGGAATCCTGCCCACAGATGCGCCACTTCGAAGCCAATCTGTAAATAACGATTCCGGATATACATCAAGTTGCCATATGCGTTCTGCTGATAGGTGCGTCCATCGATGGGAACGTTACGGTCGAGCGGGTTGTCGATCATGAATCCAGTGTGCGCGATCCATTGCGGATTGAACTTGCACTCCAGCTCAATGAATCCTCCGCTGGCCATAATCCCTTCACCCGTCAAACGGTTGAACGTTTGCTTGTTGCCAGCCGCGTAGCTCCCGAGTGCATTTCCGTAGTACCCTTCTGCTGTGACGGCCCATGCGGGACTGATTTGCCAGCGAAGGTCTGCTCCGTACATCCAGACCAATGTGTTGAACTTTTGGGCAGGGTTTATCAAGTCACTCTTGAAGAACCTGAGCTCACCAATCGCGCCCGAAAAACCGAATTCTAATGGTTGGAACCTTGAGCCTTCCGCCTTTTCGCCGATCCCCACACCAATCCGACTCTCCACGTTTGGCCAGCCGTTCTCTTCGCCAAGCAATAAGCCATCTGGTCCAGAGGTCGGCGTTTGGAAAAAATCTGTTCCAACAGGTGATGTCAAAGCGACCTGGGGCGTGATGAGGAGATCATCGCTAACCTGAAGAAATCGTTCAGCGCGAAGCTGCGGTCTCATGAAGCCGAGGTTGCCAAAGTTGGAACCTGACGAGGGATTGAGCACGCTTGGGGCGCGTGGATTCACTAGCGCGCTGGTCACTCCAGTCGTAAACGCCCAATCTTCGTTGTAGACCTTGGCG
>JAGQPO010000191.1 GCA_020426665.1 Planctomycetales bacterium | reverse complement strand
ACCATCAATTGATTGAAAAGTGTCCGATCGCCTTTTTCGCGATAGGCCGCCAACAGCGCCTCGTCACTGATTTCGACCGTCTCGGCGTGATCCATGACCGAATCGGGGCGTGTTGAGGCGGTTGAAGCAGACATTTGACGAGGACCCGGATGAGCAAATGAGTGTTTAAGGGAACGATGTGTTCCCCAGCACGCGTAACGTGTGCGAAGAACCCGCCATTGCGGACGGTATTCCCTCGTGCACAGTGCTACGCATTATCTCGCGTTTTGGCTCGGTCGTCAAAGCGTTTTTTGCGCTAATTATCCAGTCCTCAGGGCGAAACGGCTGGTTGATGGCTGATTTCACGGATAAAACGCCTTGGCTCCCACCGCAATAACACCGATCGACCATCGTTTTTTCAGAGAACCACCGTTGAACGCATCGAACGAATCGAGCCGGTCGCCCCATCGCTACCGTTGGCTGACGACGGGGGACATGAACGCGTTTTTCGGCCTGATGCTGGACAATCTGACCGGGTTATTCCTGGTGGTTGCCCTGATCGGTGGATTTGGATTCCCGACGGATTTTGCGATTTCCGCAATGGTGCCTGGCACTGCACTGGGCGTCCTGGTTGGTGATTTGGCGTTTGTCTATTTTGCGTTTCGGCTGGCAAAGAAAGAGGGTTCCAGTGACGTCACGGCAATGCCGCTGGGCTTGGACACTCCCAGCGTTTTCGGCGTTTCGCTGTTTATCCTTGGCCCGTCGTTTCGTCAGGGCATCGACGCGTTAGGGCTTTCGGAAACCGACGCCGCATACCGCACCTGGTACATCGGGATCTGGTGCATCGTCATGAGTGGCGTCTTGAAACTGATTTTGGCTCCGTTTTCAAATTGGGTTCGACGCGTGGTCCCACGTGCCGGGTTGCTCGGATCGCTTGCGGCGATTGCGCTTGCCATTATCAGTTTCTTGCCGTTGCTGGACATTCTTGGCCATCCGCTGCCGGGATTACTTGCGATGGCGATCGTGCTGACAACGCTAATCGCCCGAGTCCCTTTGCCAGGAAAAATACCGGGCACGCTTGGAGCCCTCGTGGTGGCGGGAATCATCTATTACGTCATGTGCGGTATGCGAGTGGAAGGGTACGAGTTTCCGACGCTCAGCTCGGTCGAGTGGTTTCCGATGCTTTGGTTGGAGGCGTGGAGTGGGAACTGGATTGCGGCATTCCCTGATGCACTGCCCTATTTGCCGATCGCGTTGCCGTTTGCGATTGCGACCGTTGTTGGAGGGATCGATTGCACCGAGAGCGCCGCGGCGGCCGGCGACACGTATCACACACCAACGGTGATCGGTGTCGAGGCAATCGCGACATTGGCCGCGGGATTGTCGGGAGGAGTGATCCAGACGACACCCTACATTGGGCACCCCGCATACAAGGCGATGGGCGGTCGGGCGGGATACACGTTGATGACGGCCCTTGTGATCGGGTCGGCCGGCTTGGTCGGATACTTTGTATTCTTGAACGACATCATTCCAAAACCCGCCGTGCTGCCAATCCTTGTTTTCATCGGATTGGAAATCACCTCGCAAAGTTTTTCGGCGACCCCGCATCGTCACTATGCTGCGGTTGCCATTGCCTGCATGCCTGCGGTTGCTGCTTTGGTCGTGATTTTGTTTGGTCAGGTATTCAGTGACCGCGTTCTCCTTGGAAACGGTATTTCGGTGGCCGATTTTTCTCTGTCTTTCCGAGAGAAATATCTGACGATCACGATGCTGGGGAGCGGCTTTATTTTGACCAGCCTACTTTGGGCGTGGGGGCTTGCCGCATCGATCGATCGTCACATGACGACGGCGGGAATCGTGTTTTTGACCTGTGGGGCGTTTACCTTGTTCGGGCTGATTCACTCGCCACTGGATGGCAACCGGTTGTTCTTGCCGATCGGACCGGAATCCTGGGGATCGGTCGTGTTGCCGGAGGAATATCGATCAAAGGTCTTTGAATTCGCCGCCGGTTACGCCGTCGCTGGCGTGATGCTTCTGGCCTGGCGATACTTGATTCCAGAACCAGAACGTGGACAGGAAAACAATGAAACGTCGTGAGCGGCAAAACAATTCGAAGCCGGTTCATGATGTTCGTCGCACGATGGCCCTGGTTTTATCCGTCGCCATGTTGTGCGCATCGCTGATCGCGTGGTGGTTCCTGTCGGACAGCACCGGAACTTTCATTGCCGCAGCGTGCGGCCGGATCGGCATCGTGATGGGTGCCCTGTGGCTGGCCTGGCCGTCGCTGAAGCGACCGGCCAAGTGGTTGCCTGCAGGAGCGCCGGTGATCGGCGTGGTCGCAATCATCGTGATCGCGGCCCAGCCGAGATTAATCATTCCGGCGATCCCAATTGTCGGCGGGTTGATCGCCGTTTCGGCATTTGCAAAAGCCTTTCGTCGACCGCGGTAAGCGGTTGATGCTTAAACCGGTTCGCTGCCTTCCATCAGCGCCAGGTCGGCACCGTCCAGGAAGCTTGCCAGCGATCTGGCGCGATAGGGCTGCTGCAACTTGCGGACGGCTTTGCTTTCGATTTGGCGAACGCGTTCGCGAGTGACTTGGAAGATGCGTCCGACTTCTTCGAGCGTGTAGGTGTAGCCGTCGGCCAAACCGTAACGCAGACGTAAAATCTCTCGCTCGCGATAGTTCAACGTTTCCATCGCCAGATCGATTTGGGCTTTCAAAGCCTGGCGGTTGGTTTCCAACAACGGATCGTCGTCACGGTGGTCTTGCAGAAACTCACCGAAGACGCTGTCGTCGTGGTCGCCAACGGGTTGGTCCAGCGAGAGCGGTTGGCGGCTCATTTTCAGAATCACTCGAGTGTCTTCTAAGCTCAGACCACTGCGTGCACAGACCTCTTCGGCGGTGGGCTCGCGACCGTTTTCCTGGACCAGATCACGTGTGATTTGGCGAATCTTGTTCATCGTATCGATCATGTGGACCGGAACACGAATCGTTCGACTTTGGTCGGCGATGGCGCGGGTGATGGCTTGGCGAATCCACCATGTCGCGTAAGTGCTGAACTTGTAACCTCGGGCATGTTCGAACTTGTCAACGGCCCGCATCAGGCCCGTGTTTCCCTCTTGGATCAGATCCAAGAACGACAGGCCTCGGTTGCGATACTTTTTGGCGATCGAGACGACCAAACGCAAGTTGCCTGCCGACAGGACGCGTTTGGCCGCTTCATAATCCTCGCGAAGTGCTTCGCAGGATTTCACGCGTCGGTCCAGAGTCTTAGGGGATTCGTAGGTCATACGCATCAGATAGCTCAATTCGCTACGGAGCTCTTTGACGCTCGGCATGCCCGGCAGCTCCGTCGGCGATCCGTCACGAAGTTGCTTGCGGATTTCGTTCATGCGACGAGATGACTTTGAAAGTTTTGCAAAGATCGGTTGCAACTTGCCGGTGCGAAGATTCATTTCTTCGACCAATCGAACCGCCTTGTTGCGACGCACGACCAAGTTCTTCCAAGCCGCGCGGCGAAGTCGCATCGGCAAACGCTTGTTGATCGCGGTAAAGTAATCCGCCCTGTTTTGGGAAAGCAGGTGTTCGAGTGTGCGAACGTTCGGAACGATTCGCTGCATGATCGCTTTCTTTTCCGAAGCATTGGTCACGCTGACTTCGATGGTTCGGTCCAAGCGAAGTTGCTTGTCGCGAACTTGTTGCAACAGTTTCAGAGCACCTTGCAACATGAAATCGGTCGCCAGCATACAGTGCCGATACTTGTCGCGAGTCCGTTCGATTTGCTTTGCCGCCGAGACTTCTTGGTCGCGGGTCAACAATGGGATTTGGCCCATTTGCATCAGGTACATTCGCACCGGATCTTCGGTCGGGTCGGCGTAAGTATCCATTTCGTCGGATCCGCTGCGAGGATCCACTGGAGAATCTTCCAGGTGGTGATCGGCGAAGTCTTCGCCCATCACTCGAGATCGTCGGTCCACCGATTCTTCGGCGGCAAATGCATCATCTTGTAAGCTACGTCCGCTGATCCTGTTTCCCATCGACATCTCCTCGGTTCCCGGCATGACACGTTCGGTTTGGTCCGGGAGGGGTACAGCATCCAAGATGCCGACCCCCGAAGAGGCGATTGAGTGAATCATTGCAAGTTATTTGTGGGGAAGAGTTTGCGTGAAAAGGACGTCAGGCGATGGATCGTGATACGTTGCGAAAAGTCCACGATTCAGCGTCGCAAAAACTCAACCTTCGAGGCGACAAGTGGCCACCGGGCCGAACACGTGGAGCAGGACGTGGATGGCTCACGGGATGCGGAACAATTGTCCCCTAGTTTGGTTGGGATGCTTAGAATCGTAGGTCACCAGAGGCGGACTTAACGGAAAACCCTCAGGAATTTAGACTAGAGCTTGCCGTGAGAGTTCCCAAGCAAATCCCAGTCACTCGTAATTGGGATGTTGGCGTGAGGATGGACTCGGCGGCAAGGCGGCCGGCGTACCCAAAAAGACAACGATTTCTCACCCTGGACGATTTCTCAGTGCAGCCGCCAACATCGTCTTCGACCGATCGCCACTCCAACAATGACCCGCCGAATCTTCCCAGTTTCGAGTGGATTGATCCGACTCGGGTGACCCATTGGCCGACCACTCGACATCATCTGGCGTCAATATGGCGATGTGGCGCTCCGCCGGATTTGTTGGACATGTTGCGTGTCCGGTTGCAGCGTCACATCGGTGACATCGTCGATATCGATGCGACGATATCGAATCTGGATCGCTTCATCGGGGCCAGTCGATCGCCGACTTCATTGTTGTCGTTGTTTGAACGCGACGAAGCTGCGCTGTCGGCGCTTTTGCAAGTGTTTGCGACCAGCCAAACGTTGGCCAATCGTTTGATTGCCGACCCGGAGAGCTTTGACCTGATGAGGGCCAGCGACGGACAGCCGGCCGAGCGAAAGTTTTTGGTCGACGAACTGGTCGCGGAACTGAAAAGCATTGAGAGTTCGAACAGGGCGGCCTTGGCAATTCGCAAGTTCACGAGCCGGGAGATTGTGCGGATTGCGTATGGGGAATTTGTCCGGGATCTCAGTCCAGACCATGTCGGCCAGCAATTGGCCTATGTCGCCGACGCCGTCTTGGAAGCGTCGCTTCAATTCGTGATTCGTCGCCTGATTGATAAACTCGGATTACCGCGACGAATCGATGGGCAACCCGTCCAGATCGCGATTATCGGTCTGGGACATCTCGGCGGGACCGAGATGGGCTACGGTAACCCGTTGGAATTATTGTTTCTGTACGACGCCATCGAAGAAAAAAACGAATCTCACCAGGAATTCGTTCAACAAGTTGTTGCCGATGTGACAGCGTTGATCGGATCCGAAGACGCTGCGGCGCTGGGTATTTCGATCGATACGTCGTTTCGTCCGCTCGGCGAGGAGACAGTGATCGGAAGTAGCGACGTGACGGCCAGGCAGCTCGAATCCGAAGGGCGTACGTGGCAGCGAATCGCCCTTGCCAAAGCGCGCGTGGTCGCCGGGCATCACGCGCTGGGCAAAGAATTTCTAAATCGATTGGAACCTTGGATCTATCGGCGTTTCATGAGCCGACGAGATTTTGCGGACATTCGATCGCTTCGCCGCAAACTTCAGCGCCGATTTGAGTCACAAGATTCCGATGGCGATGATATCACGACGGCTTCCGGAGGCCGACATGATATCGAACTGATGATTCAGTTTCTTCAGTTATTGCACGGCGGTGAGATCAAATCTGTTCGCATCGAGAACACGGCCGAAGCGATTAGCGCGCTGGAGCGCGAAGGGTGCTTAACACACCAGGAAGCAAGTCTGCTTGCCAAGGGTTATGCCAGGCTGTGTCGGTTACAACACCAACTCTCTGTCATGAATGGACGCTACACCAGTTGTTTGCCCAACAACGATTCGATGCGTCGGCGGTTGGCTTGGCACTTAGGCGTCCGTGATTCCGAGGGACGGTTTGGTGATTTGGAAAGATTTCAGTCCCAGCTGCAAGAAACGTTTGAGCTAAATCGAAAGGTCCTGAATCATTTAATGGTGGAAGCACCGAGTGACGATTCGGATTCCGCCGACGACTTTGCTCTGGAAACAGAGTTAGTGCTCGATCCATCGCCGGACGCCGAACTGGTTCGCGAGACGTTGATCCGCCACAACCTGCGAGATCCTGAACGTGCGATGACTGACATTCGGTCTCTGGCAACCGAATCCGTGCGGTTCCTCTCCCGCCGTCGATGCCATCATTTCTTTGCATCACTGGCGCCGGACTTACTGGGAGAGATTTCTGAAACGCCGGATCCGGATCGTACGTTAAGAACACTGGCCGAAGTCGCCGACTCGATTGGCGGGAAATCCAGTTTGTGGGAACTGCTGGGAACCAATCGGGCCACCATGCAGTTGATGGTTCGACTGTGTGCCGCGACTCCCTACTTAAGTGACATCTTGATTGAGATGCCGGGGATGATCGACGAGTTGATTGATTCGTTGTTGATGGATCGTCTGCCATCGGCCGAACGATTGGACGCCCGGTCTATCGACCTGTGCCGTCGCGCGACCGACATCGATGTTGTCTTGCACGGGTTCAAGAACAGTGCGCACTTGATGATCGGCGTGCGTGACATCTTGGGCAAAGAGTCGGTCCAGGCAACACACCAATCGTTGTCAGACACCGCGGAGGCATGTCTGCGCCGCGTGGCGGAATATGAACAAGAGCAACTTGCCGCTCGTTTCGGCGATCCGATCGGATCGGACGGTCAAGCGGCGGAGTTGATCGCCGTCGCGTTGGGCAAGTTTGGTGGCCGGGAACCGAATTACCACAGTGACTTGGACGTCGTGTTCCTGTACACCGAAGACGGGCAAACGCAGCGCCGTGTCGGCGGGCCAAGGAAAACAATCACCAACGCCCAATTCTTCAATCAGCTGACGTCGGCCGTCGTCGCGCGCATCAATCATGCCGGCGAATATGGCCGTCTTTACGAATTAGACGGCCGTCTTCGACCGACTGGTGAAGAAGGCGTGTTGGCGGTTTCGATCGAACAATTCACCGGCCGGTTTAATCGGGGGATGGCTCCACTTTGGCAGCGTCTTGCGCTTTGCAAATCGCGGGTGGTGTCCGGATCGCGTCATGTCAGACGGCGTGTTAGTGAAACCTTGCTCGCGATCCTCGGGCAAACGACATGGCGTCCGTCGATGAATAATGAAATCCGGGATCTCAGGTTGCGGATGCAGGAAACGGCAAGCGAAGAAAACTTTAAACGCGGCGTCGGCGGTACGGTCGACGTGGAATTCATCGCTCAAAAATTGATGCTTCAACACGTCGGTAGTAATCCGGGCATCTTTGCCAGCGGAACCATCGCGTCGTTGCAACGCCTCGCGGATGCCGATCTTCTTGCGGGCGATCATGCAAGGCGTCTAATGGACAACTATCGGACGCTGCGGCGCGTTGAAGCCAATTTGCGCTTGATGGATTTTTCGGCGCGGCACGAATTGCCAGACGATCCGTCGAAAATGCGTGACCTGGCGTATTTGATGGGCGAAACAGATCCGAAAATGATCGAAGCACTGGTGCAGCAAGCAAGATCCAGCAACCGAGAATTGTTTGACCTCCTGTTTGACATCGAAGCGTCCTAGTGGCGCGTCCAGATTAGAGTTTAGGGTTAAGCGAGACTTGTACGACGGACTTCCAGTCCGTCGAAATCGACACTTGTCGACAGACTAGAAGTCTGTCGTACGCAAAAAATAAGGATTGACGGAGCACGAGGCACTTTCACATCCTGTTCCCTCCGTTTCTCCATTAGCAAAGATTCAACCACATGAGTGTCCCATCCCATGACCCGACCCGACTTCGTTCGCACCGCTGGTTCGGCCCCGATGACATGCGTTCGTTCGGCCATCGATCACGGCTAAAAGGGATGGGGTTTGACGACATCGATTATCAGGATCGCCCCGTCGTCGCGATACTTAACACGTGGAGTGAACTCAATACATGTCACTCCCATTTTCGTGATCGCGCCGATGAAGTACGACGGGGGATCTTGCAAAGCGGAGGATTTCCGGTCGAAGTTCCGGTGATGTCACTCGGCGAAATGATGATGAAACCGACGACCATGCTGTACCGCAACTTGCTTGCGATGGAGGTGGAAGAGGTTTTGCGATGCCATCCGATCGATGCCGCCGTGCTGATGGGCGGTTGCGACAAGACGGTTCCCGCGATGTTAATGGGGGCGATCAGCGCTGATATCCCGTCAATCTTCCTGCCCGCCGGTCCAATGCTGAAGGGACGTTGGAAAAACGTAACGCTTGGCAGCGGAAGCGATGGCTGGAAATACTGGGATGAACGCGTTGCGGGCAACCTTTGCGATAGCGATTGGAAAGGCATCGAAAACTGCATCGCAAGATCGGCGGGGACGTGCATGACGATGGGTACCGCCAGTACCATGGCCAGCGTCACCGAAGCGATGGGGATGTCGCTCGGCGGAGCCGCGTGTGTTCCAGCTGTCTTTGCCGACCACAGTCGCCTGGCGACGCGGACAGGGCGACGTGCCGTTGAAATGGCATGGGAAAACTTGAAACCATCCGACATTCTTACTGGTGAGTCGATCGAAAACGCGGTGATGGCATCGCTTGCAATCGGGGGCAGCACCAATGCGATCGTCCACCTGATCGCTATCGCCGGTCGTCTCGGCGTCAAGTTGACGCTGGAACGATTCGATGAACTCTCGCGGTTGACTCCGGTGCTGGGCGACATTCGTCCCGGCGGCCGATTCTTGATGGAAGATTTCTACAACGCCGGCGGATTACCGGCGCTGTTGGCAAGGCTGACTGATTTATTAAACACCGATTGCAAAACGGTCGCCGGTTGCACCTTGGGGGAACAGATCAAAGACGCGGAGTCGATTGACGATGAAGTCATCCGAACACGTGACAATCCCGTCTCACCGGCGGGCGGCACGTGCCTTTTACGAGGCAATCTGGCACCCAACGGATGTGTGATCAAGTCGATTGCCGCCGACCCCAAATTACTGTCTCATCGTGGCCCGGCACTGGTGTTCGACAATTACGTGCAGATGAAAGCCCAGTTGCATGAGCCCGATCTGGATGTGTCGGCCGACAGCGTGTTGATCCTTCGCAATGCGGGGCCTTTGGGTGCGCCCGGATTTCCGGAATGGGGCATGTTGCCGATTCCGAAAAAACTGCTTCAAGCGGGCGTTCGTGATATGGTCCGAATCAGTGACGCGCGAATGAGTGGAACCAGCTACGGAACCTGTGTTTTGCATATCGCCCCGGAAAGCGCCGTCGGTGGACCACTTTCTCTCGTTGAAACGGGTGACATGATCGAAATCGACGTGCCCAATCGAACGATCCATTGGGACGTTAGCGACGCCGAAATCGAACGACGCCGACAATCAAAACCTCTGGTCAAGCCGATTCCCCAGCGTGGTTACGGCCATCTGTATGCAAAGCATGTGACCCAAGCCGACCGGGGATGCGATTTTGATTTTCTTGAGGGAAGATCGCCGGGCCAGGAGCCCGGCATCCATTAATGCTGCGTAGCAGCTTGGTTTTCGAGTAGCGGAACTCGTCAAGAGTTTCGCCCGCACTCAGGAGTCCTCGAAAGTCACGCACGACTTCCGCTACGGTACCAACCCTAAAATCAAAGATTGACGAAGCACTGGTGCAACAGCCGATCGTTCACCTGCCCGATGGCGATTCGACTCATGCTTTTGCCGGCTGACGATCGCGGCTGGAGTGACCTTTTCCGAATCGTCTTTTCGGCTTGCGACTCGGGTTGCCTTGTGGGCTGCCACCGCGACGCGACGCCGGTCGTCCGCCGGTCTTTCCACCGGCCGCGTGTTTTGCAACAGGCTTCGGTGACGCCGGTTGGGCGAGTTTGACGCCCGGGTTTTGTATCCGAATGGATTGGCCGATCAGTTTCTCGATCTCACGTAACTTGTCTTGCTCGTCAATGGTGCAAAACGAAATCGCAATCCCATCTGCACCGGCACGCCCGGTCCGACCGACGCGGTGAACGTAGCTTTCCGCATCGACGGGCATGTCAAAGTTCACGACGTGTGTGACATCGTCAATGTCAATGCCGCGCGCGGCAACATCGGTTGCGACGAGTACTGAAATGCGGTTTCGGCGAAAGGCCTCGAGTGCTCTTTGACGAGCCGATTGGCTTTTGTTTCCGTGAATGGCAGTAGCGGAAATTCCCTGCTTTTCCAGCTTGGTTGCCAACGCGCTCGCACCGCGTTTGGTTCTCGTGAAAACGATCGATCGATTCACGTCGTCGCCGCGCAAGACAGTGACCAGGCGGTCAAGTTTTTCACTTCGATCAACCATCCGAACACTTTGATCAATTCGCTTAACGCTCGCATTTTTCGGCGTCACGTTGACCTGGACCGGATTGAATAGCAACTGGTCGGCAAGCTCGCGAATCTTTGGAGGCATCGTTGCAGAAAAGAACAATGACTGGCGCTCGTCGGGTAGTTGAGCGATGATCTTTTTAATCGCGGGCATGAACCCCATGTCCAGCATTCGATCGGCTTCGTCGAGCACAAAGATTTCGACGTCAGCCAGATTGACGTGTCCTTGTTCCATCAGATCAATCAGTCGCCCAGGTGTGGCAACAAGCAGGTGCGCGCCCTTTTTCAGCGAACGGACCTGTTCATTTTGTCCGACACCGCCGTACACCAGAGCCTGACGAAAACCCACGTGTTTGCCATAGGCGTGAAAGCTCTGACCGATCTGGATGGCCAACTCGCGTGTCGGTGCAAGAACCAACGCCAACGGTTTTCCGGACGCGGCGCGCGGTGCATCGTGGCCAAAGAAGTCAAGGATCGGCAGCGCGAACGCGGCCGTTTTTCCGGTGCCCGTTTGGGCGCATCCTAAGATGTCCTGGCCTTCAATTGCGGCGGGAATCGTTTTGGATTGGATGGGCGTGGGTTGTGTGTAATCCAGTTCGGCCAAGCGTGTCTTCAGCGGCTGGAACAAATCCATTTCTTGAAAGGAATTCAACTTCTGTCTCTTTGGTTTGGTGGGGAATCCTGCCGTTGAATCGTCGCAAGAGTCCGTTGATTTGGGATCGCCGATCGCGAAAATGACCGGCGGTGTTTTTTTGGGGATCGTCTCGTTGCTAATCCGCGGCTAATGTGATTCGCATTGAATCAGCGGGTCAGCGCGCACGTTGGTACACGATCAGAATCCTTGGTCTCCCGGACAAACAAGAAAGTCACGGTGAGTGTTGCATCAGGATGCGTTCAGCCTTCAAAGAGCGGCCGACGCGGCCGAGTGAATGCAGCAAGGGGCGAACATGGACGAGGATGATTCCTCTGTCAAATCGCCTTGCAGTCCAACCTAATCTTGATCTCTTGGAGCATCCAGCTCATCGGGTGGGCTAGCCCATTAGGTGGGCCGGCTTATTAGGTGGGAATGCTCGGCCAGAAATCATCACTGATGATTCTCGTTTGCCTCTGGCCGGAACGAATCGTGGAAACGCCTTGAACATCCTCCACGACAACCCAACGGTACATGCGCCCCGGAGTTTCGCCAACCTCGATTCGTCTAATTTTTCGCGAATGCCGCGATTATTCACCTTGGACGTCGCAAACACCGGTTATCAGCACAGAACAATCAGCACAGAGCAATCGGCACAGAACAGTGCCGGGCGAACCGGGAAACCGTCCCGTTAAAGGTCGGGCTCTTGTTGGCCAACGGGAGCAACCGTGTAGAGTCGTTCCAGTTTTTCCGGGAATGCGATTCGATGATTCAGCATTTGCTGTCGCACGGAATCCGCGTCAGCCTTGTGATTTCTCGCGTTCATTAATCCGTCTTCGGCCGCCAACTGATAGGGGAACAGCCCCTGTTCACTGGCCAGTTCGGCGGCCCTTTGGAATGCGAAGGCCGCACCTTGGCGACGACTGCGGATTCGTAAATCGATACCACGAAGCAACGCGGCAAGCAACTTTCCGTACTGTGATGATTGGTGGTCCAATCGTCGAATGCTGTTTTGGACGATCGTCCGCTTGCCCAGCGGATGCGGTCTTCTTCGCTTGGGCGGCGTTTGTGGCATCGAATCTTGTTGCCGCAGGTGCAGCGCAGACAACGCGGTCATGAAATCCAACGACACCTGTACCAGGGGAATCCGTCGGACCAGCGATTTGCCGATGGACTGTCGCATCGTGATGACGTGTCGCGAGGCGGCGTCAAAATCGCCCGCGTATAGGGACTGTTGTACCGATTGCATCCATTGAAAAAAGTGGATCAGTTCGACGGTACCCGTGTCGGTGACGATACGATTGTTTTCATCACATAGCCGCCGCAATTCATCCAGGCTATCGGAAAACAGAAAAGCGTTTCCACCGAAGCCGGTCGTGGCAACCAACTGTTGATAGGAGTCATTGCGGCGGCTGGCGTCATCAACCATCTCGTAAGCCATCGCTCTCATTTTGTCCCAGCGACCGAGATGCCAATCTGCCCACAGACGCAGCCATCGTGTGTGTGCGATTTCGAAACGCATCGGTCTGGAGTCTGCAATAAAATCGACGACACAGGAATCGACTGCGTCGGGAACCGCCGCCCAGTTCATCGCCAGGGTTTCGACGAACGCGATTCCCGATTGAATTTCCGCAGTGACCTTGTTTGCCGGGTGCGTAAGCAGACGGTCGCGCATGTCGACCAGGGATTTTCGACTTTCATCAAGAAACTTGGTCTGCCGACCTGACAAGACGGCCGTCCATACATTGGCCATCGTTCCGAAATGGATTCGGTCTTCGGGCGTCCCCTGCTCAAACGCCCGAATGCCGCCATGCAACACCAGGCGCATCGTGCTTCGAAAATCCAGCATGGACAATGAACGGCTGATTTCGCTGCAAAAATGCAGCTCACAACTTGAACCGCAATCACCAACGGTATCGTTTTGTACCGCGGATGACAGGATGGCCATCTGAAGGTCGTGCACGTCGACCTCGGAAAGTTTGCCCGCCAGAGAGGCCAATTTCAAACGATACCCGAGCGTCGCTTCACCAGCGTTCCCGTCAAAATTGATGCCAAACTCACCGGCAAGTTCCACGATCAGCGGACGTGCGCGTTCCAATTGCCCGCTGCGAACCAACAACTGGATTGCGAGCGTCTGAAACCGCAGGTAGTCCTGGCGCTGGGTCGCCCGTTCAGCGAGAACGAGGTAGTAGTGCGCGGCCTTTTCGGGCAAGTCCGCTTCGCGGAAACATCTTGCGGCATCGTGCAGGTGCTTGTCCCGAGCGTCGCCAACGACCTGTCGTAGGACTTTTTCGTGCCATTCGCCGGCCTCTGATTTGGCGAACGCCCGATCGGCATTTTCCGCCGCCATCATCGCAAAGGGCAACGCCGCTCCTTCCTGGCCGGCTGCATAGTAATGTCCGGCGATGCGCGCGGCAAAGTCGCGTGGCCGATTCAGGTCGGACAGCAACCCGGCCCAAGCCAGATGGGCTTGCTGTAACTGCTGACGCCCCAGATTCTTGATCAGCCCGTCTGCGATTCTGTCGTGCACAACGGTGATGCATTCCTGGCCAGTTGCGTCATCAATGACCAAGCGTTGATTGACCAATTCGAACACCGACACGTCGACTTGGTCTCCCATGCCGGTCAGTTTTGCCAATTGGCCAATCGAAACCGGCGCCGCCGCGGTGACAATGTATC
>JAGQPO010000190.1 GCA_020426665.1 Planctomycetales bacterium | reverse complement strand
CTTCAGCAGCCGGTGCTTCAGCGGCAGGTGCGGGATCGCCGAACAAGTCGTTCATTTCAGCTTCGGCTGCCGGCGCTTCGGCAGCAGGCGCTTCGGCCGGTGGTTCGGCAAACGGATCAGCGGCCGGCTCTGCGGCCGGCGCCGGAGTTTCAACGGCGGGAGCTTCGGCGGCCGGTGCTACTGCCGGTGCGGGTTCGTCGGCGGGAGCGTCGAAGGGATTCGGATCAGCGGCGGCTGGCTGAGTTTCCGTCGTTGGTTCCGGCGTTTCGGCGACCGGCGCGGGTTCCGCTGCCGGAGCTTCCGCGGGAGCTTCCGGCTCGTTGACCTCTGGGGTCGGCTCGGCGGCTTCGGTGCTCTCGGGTGCAGTCGTTTCAGGTTGTGGCGGTGCCTCGCTGTGTGCTTCAGCCGGCGCGGTCGTTGTCGGAGCTGCTTCAACGATCACTGAAGGGGCGGAGGAGATGACGCCGCCACAGCAAGCCGATGAATCCACGGTCACAACGGGCGAACAGGGGATGATTTCGCAGGCTGGTGTGGACGGACAACATGCCGGCGCGGGCGCACAGCAGCTGGGTGCCGGGGCGGGGCATGCCGGACGGACGGCGCAAGCCGGAGCAGGGCTGCAAACGTCGGCGCAAGAATCAGACGAATTACACCGCACACGTTTGAGTAAGCCGCCAGCCGACACTGGGCCAACACCCAGCATCACGGTCAAGCAGACAACAATGGTCCACTGGAAGGCGTTTCGGACCTTTCGATTCATGGTTTTGGGCTCCTGAGCGGCAAATCGGCCGCACAATTCACGCGGAAAATGGGAGGGCGGTGAGGAATTTCTTGCGCCGTCGAAACGACGAAAAGTCGAGCGCCCAATGCTAATTGGCCTAAAATCCGGTCACAAGCGGATAAAATGGGCAAAATGTTCATGATGTCAGTGATTGCGGTCTGTGTAATCCCTCTGTCAATCATGTCGACTGGTCCGATAAAACCAAGTTTTGGCAATCGCACCGGTGCCGGTGTCAATTCCGAAGTCGGGTTTCGGCCTAGCAATAGAATACCCACTCCTATCGCTCTCTCCAAACAAATCGGTCAAAGACATGTTTCGCCTGGTTCAAGGACTCTTTTCGTCGATGAGCCTGGAGCGAAAGTGTCTTTTGTTTTTTGGTTCGGCGTTCACGTTGCTGATGTGTGGTGCGTTTTTGGTCGTCCAGACGTTGGGCAATCGTCTGGTCCAGCGGACGACCCAGCAGCGTGCCCAGGACATGGCGGACAACGAATGGTACGTCCATCACATCAACGCCCAATGGAAACAGACAAGTAACGACGCGGCGATTGACGCAAATCGGCCGGTCTTGGACGAATTAAAAGCGGTGATGTCGGCCAAGGATGTCCAATTCAAGTTACTCGGTTTGGACGATCCGGTGACTTACTCGAATTTGCCTCCGGTGGCGCCGCCGACGGACAAGATCGAACGTGAATTACTGGAAACGCTTGAGCCGCAGTTCCGGAACCAATTGGCCCTGCGGATCGCCCAGCAGCAACCTGACATCTCTGAAGCCATCGACTTGGGCGAAAACGAATCGATGAGCATGATCGGGCTGGGCACGCTGCCGGTCCACCAACAACTCGGCCCGGTGGACGGACGCTACATCTATTACCGTCCCATCTTCCCGAAGATGGCCTGCGTCGGCTGTCACAAACCCGTCGGTGACAGCGCCGAGGCGGAGTTGGCGATGAATGGGAATCCGGTTGAGCAGGCCAATTTGGCGCCCTTTCGCGTCATGCGTGTCAGCATGCCGTACAAAGACACCGAGAACCAAACCACTTGGATCAGTTCAATCGTCGTTGCGCTGGCTTTGTTCATCGTCGCGGCGACGTTGTACATGTTACACGCACTGATTCGCTATCTGGTATTGGAGCCGCTTTACCACCTCCGCGACGTCAGCGACTCGATCACACACGGCGACGTGACTCAGCGGGCAACGATCGAGTCCGAAGACGAATTCCGCGAATTGGCCGACGCATTCAATCGAATGTTGCGGGGAATGTTGGAGAGTCAAGCGAAGGAGAAAGTCATCAACGCCGAATTGGATGCCAGGGTCGATCAACTTGCCCAATTGAACTGGCAGCTGTATGAAGCGAACCGTGTCAAAAGTGATTTCATGGCCAACATGAGCCATGAATTGCGCACCCCGTTGAACAGCATCATCGGATTTTCGGACGTTCTTCAGGGCATCGACTCGTTGACCGACAAACAACGCCGGTATGCCGAAAACATTCAAAAGAGCGGGCGATTGTTGTTGGAAATGATCAACGACATTTTGGACCTGGCCAAAGTTGAGGCGGGCAAAATGGAGGTCCGTCGCAATGAGTTTGATGTCGGACGATTGGTCGCGGCGCAGTGCGACATGATCGGATCGTTGTCAGAAGAAAAAGACATTTCACTGACGCTGGATATCCCAGACGATTTACCGACGGCCTACCAAGACCCAAACAAATTGGGCCAGATCGTCAACAACCTGCTTTCCAACGCCATCAAATTCACTCCCGAAGGCGGCATGGTGACCGTGCGGATCGTGGATTTGGCCGGCGGTTTGGGGACCGGCCGATTTCGGTTGCTGATCATCGACACCGGAGTCGGCATCGCCGAAGAAGATCAATCGGTGATCTTTCAAAAGTTTCGCCAGAGCCGAAAGGTGCTCGACGGCGAAGGGCTGACGCGTGAGTTTGCCGGAACCGGATTAGGCCTGTCGATCGTCAAGGAGCTGGCAAAACTTCTCGGCGGAGAAGTCGGTTTTGAAAGTGAACTCGGACGGGGAAGTACATTCTGGGTCGAATTGCCGTGGCGACTTAGCGACGAAGCGTTGAAAGTGGCCGCCGAGCTGTCGCAACCCAGGGGATTGCCCGCGCCGCCGAAAAGTACCATGGTCGAAGTGACCGGCGATGTGGTCGCCAAATAGCGTCCCGCCCAAACCGATTGACTTTCGTTGCGTTCACCGATATCCACACCATCATGAAATCTGTCCAGCTTTTTACCGACGGCGCATGCAGCGGGAATCCCGGTCCGGGAGGCTGGGCTTTTATCTTGCGATGTGACAAGACCGACAAAGAACTTGAACGTTCCGCCGGCGAACCAAACGCGACAAACAACAAGATGGAGTTGCAAGCGGTCATCGAGGGACTCAAAGCACTCAAAGAACCCTGCGAGGTCACGCTACACGCCGACAGCAGCTACGTCCTGCAAGGCATGCAAACTTGGATAAAGGGATGGAAAAGTCGCGGCTGGAAAAGAAAAGACGGCTCCAAACTTGTCCCGGTCAAAAATGTCGAACAGTGGCAGGAACTGGATCGGCTGATGCAGAAACATGTGATCAAATACGAGCACGTCAAAGGCCACTCGGGGCACCTGGAAAACGAACGCTGTGATTTGCTGGCCGTCGCCGCCTACCAACGCTACCTGGTCAAGAAATAATCACAACACCGTCGAAGGAGGTAAGAACGAGAGTTCTTTCGAATTGGAGTCAGCTTGCATTATGTTATGGTGGCACATGCTCTCCCTACATCACCATTTCCGACTTAAAGGGATTCTTGAACTTCGTCGGCATTCAGGTTGGCTCGGTCCTTTCGGCGGTCCCACGAAACGCATTTCAAAATGTTCCTCAGGCTCGTTCAACGATCGGATCCCGGTTGCGCGTGATCTTCGGACAAAACAGTAAGTACTTATGGATCGCAGCCGCAAGGTAGAGGAGGTTCATGATCTGGGTGCGTCGGGGGCGTCAGACTCTGTCGAGGCGGGCGAGTTCGGCTTGGGGCATGGCGGTGCGTATAGGAGTTCATCGAGGTGGATGGTGACCGTCAGGAGCTAGGTAACTCGCGGGAGTCAGTCGACGGTACCGGCGACGCCGTCGTATTCGATACTTTGAATCAACAACCCAACCCGTTCGTTCCGTTCCCGCGGTCGCATTGATTCCCAGAGATCGTCAAATCGCCGTAACGAATCTTTGGTATTCGCTCGCGCGGGCAATTTGCGTTTGAACGCACCCAGTTGCTTGTCGACTTCCAAGAGTCGTCGCTCACTGACTTAGACGCGGGTCTGGATGTTTGCGACCAATTCCACCGGCGCGTTCGTAACTGCTAGGTGCTACAATTGAACGTGATATGAGCGAACGAACTTGGTGGTGGACTCTCGTTCGCGTTCCAATCTCATCAACTTTGGCTTGAACAGTAGGGTGGGAATGCTTGAACTTGTCTTCGATCAGTTGTTGGTCGCCAGAGTCGGTTCGAATTTCATTGACGACCAACGTTTCCACCTGGTTAGTAACGCTCGCAGCTCATCTCACGATCGGACGAAACTGGATCTCCAGGTCGTTCCTGAAGTTTCAGAGTCTTGCCCGTCAACTTGCCCTGTCCCCTTTTTTCTCAGTAAAAGAGTTCGTTAGAGAATGTTGGGCCCACAGGCGAGTAGTATATTTGCAATCTGAAATCTCTCAGCAATCTCGAAAAGTAATCGAGCACGAGCCGTTCACATCGATAAAGGAATTATTTGATTTGCCGTGAAGGAATTTGACGAGTTACGCGACATCGACGATAATGACCGACTGGTCGAACGCCAGCAAATTGAGACGAAAGCGACTAACGTCGAATCCGTCGACCGCAGTGACGCGACAAACTTCACCTTCGAAGAAGTAGCAAAGGTGGATGGGTGGTCGTGGAGTGAACTTCGTGATCAATTATCGGCTATCGATTCGCAAGACGATGCCCCAATGTCGGAGGGGTCAGGCGAATCGGTGAAGGAGCAAAATGAACCTGATGGGTCTGGTGAGACCCTTAGGACCGTCGAGCGACTCGATACTCGAGAAAAAGAACTTGCCGATCGGATGAGCGAGTTGGAGTATCGGAGACAGGAGTTGGAACATCGAGCTGACGTGTTTGAACCTATTTACGAAAAGCAGATCGGCGAAACCGCAAGAGTTCACGTCAATATGCAAACCGGCGAGTTTAGTGTTGCTCGTCCTACCGAAGGCAAGAGTAGTCAGGAAGAAACTCAGCAAGAGTTATCGAGTGAGACCTCGATACCGGACGTTGCACAAGCCCATCGATTAGAAGTTGGGCTACTATTTGCGGCGGCCTTGGGAGCGAAAGCTCTTGTAACGTTGAGTCACGAAGCGTTTACATACGTTTATGACAAAACGAAGGACGCATGGCGTAAGTGAGTCGAAGGCAAAACTGGAATCTGACTGCAATGCTAACTTCAGGCTGCCGTGATCAGCAAGAGACATGAGAATAAAATCATGGGTGGATCGCGTATACATGCTTAACGCTCGGATCAGTTGCGTAGCTGTACTGGTAGGCTTGCTATGCTCAGGCACTGCTTATGCCCAGGGCATGCAGGATGCCGGATCTCTGTCGATTCGATTTCAAGCTGGAACGATCCAGTGTGCTGCTGTTACCCTCAGCGGTAATGCAATCGCGGCCGGGGGCAGTGATGCGGAGGCGTTCGTATTAGGCACCAATGAGACCAGCAATGCCGTTCGTCTGGACCGAGGATCGTTTTGGGGCAAACTTGACCGAGACACGAATTTGACGCATCGAATTCTCGCTTTCAGCCCGGACGGGAAGCGGATTGTCAGTGGTCATTCACTCGTTCTTGGCCGCCAGCGCCAATCGCGACTACCGAATGGCCGATGGGCTGTCCTGCCCTACGATTTTTCTGCGACGATCTGGGATGCGGTTACTGGCGCTGAGATGATTCAGTTGGGAGGCAACAGGGAAACGGTCAGTATTGTAGGTTTTAGCCCAGACAGCAATCGCGTCATTACCGGTTATGAAAATGGTTCTGCAATTCTCTGGGACGCGGCAACAGGTGTCGAGGCACTTTCAATAAAGGGGCACTCGAATGTCATCACTTGTGTAGCTTTCAGTCAAGACGGGCGACAAGTGGCGACCGGGAGTGAAGACAAAACAGTGAAAGTCTGGGACACGCTCAGTGGTAAAGAAGTTCATTCACTCGATAACGATGTGTTCGTTAAGCTGGGCGATTTTCCACGTGATCGCAACGGCGCGTTATTGGTACCCAGCGGAGCGATCGCCAGCCTTGCTTTCAGTCCAGATGGACAGCAGATTGTTGCGGGTAATGTCCATGGTCACGCTCACGTATGGGATCTCGTTGATCAAAAAATCTCGTTTCAACTTTCGGCAAGCGCGGATTCAGTTCACACCCTGACTTATCGATCAGATGGCCAACACATCCTATCCGCAAGTCGTGAGGTTGCAAGGATTTGGGATGCAGAAACCGGTCGAGAACTTTCAGCGTTTGCTCCCAATCAGGGCGCAATTCTCAGCGCAGCCTTTCGTGGCGAGGATCCCTGGTTGTTGATGGCGAAAGGACGAGAAGTGACGTTTCGCAAAGCGTCACAAGCTTTGGACCGTGTCGCATCCACGCAGCTTCTTACCGCACGCGAATTGTTAGCGACAGACCCAACGTCATCACTCGGAGAACATCGAGAACCGTCTACAAAAACTCCGTTCGAAATGGCGATCGGCAATTCAACTCGGGCTGAACTGAAAGGGAGCGACCAGAACGGGAACATTGAACGGTTGAACGATCCGTCAGCGATCGAACTTGCGGACGCAACCAACGGGTTCTCAGGATCTGAAGTACCGTGGGTTGGATTCGTTCTCATAACCGTTTTCGTGATTCTACTGATGTTGGGGTTCCGGGCAGTGATTTACCCACGAAGTCCGCCGTATTCTGTGGTACAGACGCCTGCAAATCTCCGAGTTGCCAATTTACATCAGAAATACGTTCGAATTCAACGTATCGGGGGACTCAAATGGGTGTTGTTGATTGGATGCTTCTTTGGCCCAGCGGGTATGGGGCTTGTGGTGCCTGCGTTGGGGATCCATCGGGAACCAGCGGTCTTACCACTGCTACTTCTGAATGTTATTTCCCTTGCAATGATCCCAGTCATCGTCTGGCACTATTTTCTTGGGCCCGGTCGTATCTTGAAGAAACTTTGGAAAGATTGGTTGCAAGCGGGAGTTGACACAATGCGCAGCTTGAATCTCGAGGTCGAAACCGCTGACGAATTGCTGGTGCAAATACCGAATTGGCCTGATCAACTGATCTTCCGTCAGCAGAATCCGCTACAGCAACCTGATATTATTCAGATAGACCTTTCCCCCTCAGGGTACAACGCACGTCAAGCGCGAGATGCGTTCCTGCCGCTGGTCTTGGATCAACTTCGATCCCTGGAGTTGGCCACATTAGGTGTACATCGTAGCAACGAGACTCTGGTGTTTCTGCGTCGACACGCGACCCTCGAGGGCGTGGAGGCTCAGATCTATTTTGACGTCGTTGCCGATGGGAAACTTCTGCAGATAACTTGGCGCAATAATCCTGATGATTGCTGGACATTTAGCGATCGTGGAAGGATGACTCACCATTGGCGAGATCAAGCGTTTGACCTAGCATTTCGCCATGCGATGGATCAGGCCGCTCGGGAAATTGGTTTAGCGTGACCGTGACTCAATCGCCGGAGTATTCAAGTGCACGCTGTCGAGTATCTCATTCCGCGAATCCCCGATGTGCTGGGTGATCACACTCTGTTGGCGTCGGATTCCGCTGGCCGGCTGCGAGAACATTGTTCACGCTGGGGACTTTTTCTCGGTGGTCTTTGGGATTCTGTGGTCCCCGGCGCCGTGTATCGGTTGTCTTGGGCTTGGGACCCTTCCACAGGCTACGTTCGCGCGTCCGTTGGGATCTACGCCATCACGGAGGAGCATCTGACGCGAGTTGTTCAACATGCTCGTCACGGCCTTCGGCTATTTGATGTCGAAACACATTTGCATTCGGCGGGCACTCGAGGATCGGTCAATGCATGGCCGCTCTTCGAAATCCGTCAGCGGGAGGAGCTCGTGCCGCTCAGTCGTACCTTAGGATTGCGGGCGAGCGGGGGATTGAGCAAACCGTCAGCGCCCGGCGCCGCTGAGGTGTACTTGGTGCATCCATGGTGGGGGCCGACCGGCACGATGTTGTCGGTTATCGGTACGATGACTGAACAGGATCAACCCGTGGAATTACACTGGTTGGTGCAGCCAATCCCGTCTTTGTCAAATGGAGAACGTCGCCAGATGGCGACGATCGCCGAGCGGGCCCAAACCCACGCCAGTGAGACATTAGAAAACAGAAGTTCTGGAACAAATTATCACACGGCCGATCCTCAGGCGTCATGGGTTGGTCAGATTTACGCGGCGAATCTCCGTCGTTTGGCAAACCCGTTCCTGATCCAGGGCTGGGCAACGAGCCCGTCGGTACAGTGTGCCTACAGCGTAGCGATGTCCTCCGCTTGTTCGATTAGTGAAGAACGCACCTACGAGCCACCACTGGGGGAGTCCAATGTACTGGCGTCGCAGGCACAGGTCGTAGCTGTGGACAACTCACGCATCTCGGAGATCGCCGCGAACATCATTTCCGGAAAGCTAACGCTGGACACGAATTCGGTTGCACCTCCGGAATTGGCCCGAATTCGCTACTTATGTGACGCGCGCGGAGCGGCCACGGCCTTTCGATTGCCGACCAGTGTACGAGGAGGTATTCCGGGAATCGAAGTTCGGCAATATCCACCTGTATTTCATCCGGGGCCCGTGGAGCGAGTCACAACGCCGGCCTCAGACCATATTCTGCGATTGGGCACGTTAGGACGCGACGGAACCTGCATTACGATGCCGGTCGATGACTTGGCCAAGCATGCTCTGGTCACTGGTTTCACTGGATCGGGCAAAACGTGGACGATCTTTTCAATTCTCGATCAACTTTGGAATGACTATGCGATTCCGTTCTGGGTGATCGAATCAGCGAAATCCGAGTACCGGCAGTTCATTCGATCGCCTCGATTTCTACGGTCGGCTCATGCGAGACAAGGCGAGGGCCGGCAATGCGCGTCCGTACGCGTCTTTACACTTGGAAACGAGGCGGGATCTCCATTTCGGTTTAACCCGTTCGAACTGGCTCCAGGTATTCGGGTCGAGGCACACATCGGGCGATTGCAAACTTGTTTTGAAGCGGCCCTTCCGCCCTTGCCGCCCTTGGTATCACTGATCGGTGAGACGTTACATCGATTGTATGAGGAGCACGGCTGGGTTCTCACCGACGCGATGCCACTGGATGGTCAAATTAATCGGCGATTCCCAACCATGACGCAATTCGCGGAGGTGATGGCCCAAACCGTCAACAATCGAAACTATCGTGGAGATGTAGAGGCCAACGTTCTCGCTGCGGTGCTGGGACGCATCAAGCCGCTGACTTTCGGCAGCAAGGGAGCAATGTTTGACACGCAACATTCCACTCCGTCGCTGACCTCGCTCTTCGAGTCGCCAGTGATCTTCGAATTGAATGACCTGAATCTGGAAGACAAATCGTTGGTGGCGATGTTTTTGCTGACCGCGCTGCGCGAACACCGGGAGATCGCGACGCCGTACACGAGTCGCCTCCAGCACGTGACCGTTGTCGAAGAAGCTCACAATGTTCTCGAAGATGTCTCCCTACGCGGAGGAGAGTCACAAGCAGATACGCGATATCGCGCCGTACAGGCGTTTTGCTCGATGCTCACTGAAATCCGCTCATACGGGGAGGGGCTGATTATTGCGGACCAGAGTCCCGAGAAGCTCGCTCAGGATGCCATCCGCAACACGAATCTTCAAATCGCCCATCAACTTCGAGACGCCAAAGACCGACAATCGATCGCGCGGGCGATGATCATGGATGAGGATCAGTCTCAATTTTTGGGGAAACTGCGACCAGGCCATGCCGCGATTTTTCGCACTGGATTCGAAAAGGCGACGTTTGTAGTCATGGAGCCTTATATCGACAGAGACCAATCAATCCAGACCGCGTGCAACTTATCCGACGTGATCGCTCATATGCGAAAAATAGGCCAGATCAACAAGCCCCGCATGCCGTCGATCTGCGAACATTGCGAAATCTGTCGTCTTGCCTGCCCTTACAGAGATTCTGTAGTTGGATTCATAAGTCGCTCCCCATCACTCCAAGAAGCGGTGGCTGCTTCCCTGAAACCCGTCGAAAACGAAAGGCCGGACGAAGCATCGACAGCTTGGGCCGCACTAGCGGGTAAGTGTGCGCTCCAGTTCCTCGGAATGCCGAACGGTCGAGCCATGTCGTGGTGTCTGTTGGGGCATCTAAGTGAACGAGCGATTCGAGGGAACGGCTTGGCTACGATGCCAACTGAGATGATAGCGGACCTTCGGCGTCTTTCCGACCGAACATGGCAGATCGTCAACAACATCGAGGCACCCGATCACACTGAAAAGCTCCCTTCTACCCCAGAAGCGACGACGACGCAAAATTCGTGAAACACGTTCCGTGAAACTGAAATCGCCTTGACTCCATTCGTGCCGGGTTTCTGATGTCGCGACCCCAAATCAAGATCCGAATGCGTTAACGAGGGTCGTACACCGAGCACATGCGAGTCCCTCACGCGGGCGTTCGTCCCAGCGGTGTCAATCATCCGCTCCGGACGCTTCCCAAGTGTCCGCCAGAAATTCTATTTTTGCCCTATTCGCTGCGACCTTGCGACGCAGCAACCACGGCTCCCAATCCGAAGATCAATGCCACGCCGGCGGCGATACTCGCATTCCAGCCCCACTTGTTCTTCTCATCGACAGTCAGCTGGTATTTGTAGGGGGAAACCAGATCCAGCGAGTTGGTTTCCATGTCTTCGAATTCGACGATCATGGATGCCGGTCCGACCTTTACATATTCGGATTCAATCATCTTCAGGTGGGACTCCGTTGTGGTCGTTGTTTCGATCATTGCCCAGCGGACTGCGTCGTATCCGGCACCCAAAAACGCAGCCGCGGCAACCAGGCTGCAAATAATAAACGTGATGTTGCTGCCGACCGAACGGGAGTTGGCAACCGGGTCGTTGTCGAAGCTCGCCGACTGGGGCAACTTTTTCAAGTCACCTAACCTTGGGATCTCAACCGGGGCCTGGCATTTTGGACACTCAATGCTATCACCCGCCTGTGCAGGGGTGACGTTGAGTTCAGCTTGACAATTTGGGCAAGATAGCAGGTACATCGTCTGAAATATGAAGAAGTTTTGAAGGTGTTGCGGGTGGACCGGCGTGCTGGCGCGACTAAAATCTATTCCGTACTCGATCACACCACTTTACACGCCGCTCCCGCATTGGACTGTATGCATTCGTGCAGAGCTCTATAAAGCCTGGATTTACAGGTCTTTCGAAGCGCTCTTCCAGTTTGCGTCCCGATCCCTTGCCGGACATCCCGGATGACCCGCGGTCCAACAACGAACTACTTTGTTCGTCTTAGCAATCCAAAGGAAACGGAATTGCGACCCAAACCGGTGGTGTGAACACGTCGAGAACAGCCAGGACGGCGACGATCGATACGCGAGCAATGGTTGCCCGCAATCAAAAAAACGAATTCCCGTCCTAGGCACAACTATATTTTTGCTTTCTGCAAACATCTTTTTGTCATAGAAACGGAAACCGTATTACGCGAGTCATTTCGCATCGGTTCACTTTCGTTGATTTGATTTGCGAGCCCTACCGGCGTTTGGCGTGATTGAGACACGGGTCGTATCCTGGAGAATTTTCGCGCGGCAAAGCGGGGGATCGGTTGTGATAGCGTGATGCTATGCACCTACTCTCTCCGAACCGCTGGAAAAGTGAACCAGACACGGTCAATTAGGATAACTGGAAAGTTTTTCCAATTGGCAGAGGCCACCAGGGAAACGTTAGGGGGGTGGTAGAGTTTCCGCAGCGAATTTGAATAACACGCGTTGGATAGCTCGCCATGGTACCCGGCGAAGCGGATGATCAACATGAAAACAATTGAAAGTCCGCGAACTGAACTGGAAAGGCTGGTTTGTTGAATTTCACCAAAACAGCCCTACGCCGAACCGACAAACTGATCATTATTCATTACAGACACCCTGAACTGTTCCTCCCGGAGTTTTAACTTTGTTCGATACCCTCTTGGACGAATTTGAAGACGTCGCCGCACAATCCGCCGAAGCGGTGACCGGTGGCTTTCGTAAACTTCCCATCGACGAGAATGAGGAAGATGGTGTTGGATCACCATCGCAGGTCGCCGAAGGTGAAGTCCAACTGGATAGCCCCGACGAACTCTTGGCTGTTGAGGAAGCGGAAACCTGGTCGGACGACCCGGTCCGCATGTACTTGACGCAAATGGGTGAGATTCCCTTGTTGACGCGTCGACAGGAAATCGAGCTGGCCAAACGCATCGAAGAAACGCGTCGTCGTTTCCGTACGAAACTGCTTGAAAACCACTACGTGTTGGTTGAAGCCTACAAGACTTTGAAAAAAGTCTATCGCGGTCAGCTGCCGTTCGATCGAACGGTTCAGGTCTCCGTGACCGACCGGCTTGAAAAAGAACAGATCATCGGCCGATTGCCGCACAACCTGTTGACCCTGCAAACTCTGCTTAAACGTAACAAGCACGATTGGAAAGTCGCCCTCAGCAAGAGCGCGACGAAACGCCGTCGTGCCGAAGCCTGGCGGGCACTCGCACGTCGACGTCGACGCGCGGTACGTTTGATCGAAGAACTGGGATTGCGTACCCAGCGAATCGAAACCCGCATCGAGTTGCTGGAAAAGTTCAGCAAGCGGCTTTCGGAAATCGATGAGATCATTCGCGATCAAAAACGCACCAAGCACGGTCGCGAGACTCGCGATTCGCTGCTTCATGAACGACGCCAGATTTTGACCGCGTGCCAGGAGACCCCGACCTCGCTGCGAAATCGCGTCCAGATGTTGAAGGTTGTTTATTCCGAGTATCAGCAGGCCAAACGCGAACTGAGCGAAGGAAACCTTCGGCTTGTCGTTTCAATTGCGAAAAAATACCGCAACCGTGGACTGTCGTTCTTGGACCTGATTCAAGAAGGCAATGCGGGGTTGATGCGGGCGGTCGACAAGTTTGAATATCGCCGCGGTTTCAAGTTTTGCACCTACGCGACTTGGTGGATCCGTCAAGCCATTACACGGGCCGTCGCGGATCAAAGCCGCACCATTCGGATTCCGGTTCACATGGTCGAAACAATGAGTCGCGTGCGTAACGTTGCACGACAATTGCTTCAAGAACTGGGACGTGAGCCCACCATCGAAGAAACCGCCCGCCGCGCCGATGTGACCGTCGAAGAAGCACGGCGCGTGTTGACGATGAGCCGCTTTCCGATCTCCTTGGACCGACCCGTCGGCAACAGCGAAGACAGCCAGTTCGGTGACTTGCTGCCCGACGGCACGGCCGAAAGCCCACAGATCGGCGCGACGCAAGAAATGTTGCGTGATCGAATCACCAACGTATTGAAGTCGCTGTCGTACCGCGAACGCGAAATCATCAAATTGCGTTACGGTCTGGGTGATGGTTACAGCTACACCCTTGAAGAAGTCGGCCACATCTTTAAGGTGACTCGCGAACGAATTCGACAGATCGAAGCCAAGGCGGTTCGTAAACTGCAACAGCCAAGCCGCAGCCAAGACCTGGTCGGGTTCCTGGACTAAACGCTCGCCTTCGATACCATTGCATAAGGGCGACGATTATCATGATCGTCGCCCTTGTTTTTTGCGCCGCAAACGCCAAATACTGCCGGCGCTTAAGGCTGCTCATACCGCACGCGATCATTGCCGCTCTCGCCGGACAGCCGCTTATCCTCCCACCTCATCTCCTTCGGATCACTTCTCCATGCCGACCGTCGCCGATGTTCTGACCCAAGGTTGGAAAGTTCACCAAGCCGGAAAGGTCGACCAGGCGCTGCGCGTTTATCAGCACGTCATCCGACAAGCGCCACGTAATCCCGAAGCTCACGTCTACCTGGGGATCGCTCTGTTTGACAAGCGTCGATTCAATGATTCGATTCAATCTTATCGAACCGCAATCGAATTAAAAAAGGAGTTCCCGGTCGCGTGGAACAACCTCGGCAACTCGCTGCGGATGGTGGGTGACGTCGACGAGAGTGATGCCTGTTTTGAAAAAGCTCTTTCGATGGATCCGACTTACCTGTCAGTTTACAAAAACCGCGGGACGCTTTGGATTTGGTCCGGTCAAATCGAACGTGGACTTCGGTGGTACGAGAAAGGTCTGGAGATCGCACCCAATGACGCCGAACTGCATCGCAACCTTGGCGTGATTTATTTGCTTCAAGGCGATTACGATCGTGGTTGGCCGGAATACCGTTGGCGTTGGAAACTGGGCGGATTAACACGTCCCGGCTCGGCCGCCCCGATTTGGACGGGGCAACCGATTTCCGGAAGATCGATCTTGCTTTATCCCGAGCAAGGCCGCGGTGACGAAATGCATTTCATTCGCATGGCCAGCTTGCTGTCGGCCGAGGGAGCACGCGTCGTCGTGCAAACCGATGCCACGATGATTCCACTGTTCACTTCGGTTCGAGGCATCCAATCGCTGCTGCCGACGGGCAGCCAATTGCCGCCGGTTGATTTCCAGGCCTCTTTCTTCGATGCGGTCGACGGCTGGTACCAAGCCAACGGACAACTGCCGGTGGCAGATGAATTCTTCATGGCCCATGGTGATCATCGTGGTTATCTAAATGTCTCCGACGCACTGGTCGCTTACTGGCGCCGCTGGATGGATGGACAGGGTTGGTTCGATGGCACTAGGAACCGGATCGGCATCGCCTGGCAAGGCAACCCCAAACATCACGCCGACGTTTATCGAAGCATGCCACTAGAATCCTTTCGGCCGCTCGCCGAGGACAAAGACTTGCGATTGATCAGTTTGCAATTCGGGTTCGGCAGCGAGCAGCTGGACGAAGTTGATTTCGGGTCCGCGATCGCGCGGCTTCCCGACGACACCGACGCGACGGGCGGCGCATTCACCGACACCGCTGCGGTAATGAAAAACTTGGACCATGTCGTCACCTCCGACACCTCCTTGGCACACTTGGCCGGCGCGCTGGGGATTCCGACAACGCTGGTCCTGGGCAAAGTGCCGGATTGGCGGTGGCTTCGCCAGGGCGACTCGACGAAGTGGTACCCCAGCATGCATCTGGTTCGGCAAACCGAAATGGGCGACTGGGCCGACGCCATCGCCAAAGCTCACGAATCTGTCCGCAAAGTCGCTGATCGCTCCGCGATCAAAGCGCCGGATCGCGGAGAAACTATGAGGGGGCTTGGTTAAGGAAAAGCGATCCGGCACACTCGTTGGGAGCTTGTATAGCTTTTTTAAACTCCACAACGAGGTACCGAACCTATGTCTAATGTTATCATGATTGGCTGCGATTTACACGACCGGAACATGCTGCTTCGCTATGCCGTCGGCACCAGTGAACCTCAGCAACTTGCCTACGATAACGATGCCGCTGGACGGCGGCGAATGATCGCTCAGTTGAAGTCCCTGGCTCGGAAGAATGATGCCGACCGGATCGTCTTTGCCTACGAAGCCTCCGGACTCGGGCACGGATTAAGCGATCAGCTTCACGGCGAAGGAATCGATTGCTTTGTACTTAGCCCCACGCATCTGCCCAAAACCCCCAAGAGTGCTCGACTTAAAACAGATGCCAAAGACGCTCAGATGCTGCTTGAGCAGTTACGGGGATTCGTCTTGGCCGGCAATGACCTGCCCGTGGTCTGGACTCCGCCCCAGCGACTACGCGACGACCGGGAGCTGGTTCGTGCTCGCATCGACGTGGCTGATGAAATGACTCGGGTGAAGTTGAAGATTTCCACGCTTTTCAAAGCCCGTGAAATCAAAATCGCCAGTCCGACGAAGTCCCGTTGGACGAAAGCATTCGTGGCGTGGATTCGAGATGATGTCATTCCCACGCTTGACCCCGTAGTGGGCGTGAAGCTGAAGCTCCTGCTGGATCGGTTCGAGTTGTATCAGACAGAACGAGCTGAACTGGACAAGGCCCTCAAGACGCTTTCCAGAGAGCCACGTTACAAAGTGCCCCATGCAGAACTACGCAAGTTTCCCGGCGTCGGGCTGCTCGTTGCGATGACGTTCCTGACCGAGATGGGTGACCTGAACCGTTTCTCCAATCGTCGCCAAGTGGCGGCCTACTTGGGACTGTGTCCCTCAAGCAACGAGTCCGGGCAGAAGAATGACCGCAAGGGCCGTATCACGCGGCAGGGGCCAGCCCGATTGCGAAAGATGCTGTGCCAGGCGGCTTGGGTGTCCGTGGTGCACTGCGAAGATTCCGCAGTTCAATACCACCGACTGAAACAAAATCAGAAGAATCGTAGCAAGAAGGCGTTGGTTGCCATGATGCGTCAACTGGGGATCAAGATGTGGCACCGAGCACTTGCTTGCGGCGTGTCAAGCGAATTGGAGGGTCGTGAAAGGCCCAACGTCAAAGACTTCGCTCCGGCTCTGCAAAGGGACATGTCGCCACCTTCACTTTCACCGTCGCTTCAGCCCCTTAGTCACGCAGGGTGAGGGCTGAAGCGACGGCGAAAGCGAAGGGACGACGGCCCACCTATTAGTCAAGTTTAATTTCACTGCAATATGAAGGAGACCCGGTCAACGGAAACGTCGGACGCTCACCGAGAGGTTCCCGCATCCGCCCAGAAGTCCACGAGAATCACGATCGCTTAATCGCTGGTTAACCAACCGTCGCGGAGACTGTTCTGATTCTCACCCATCCATCCGCTTTGCGAAGCGAACTTTGTTGAATGATCTGCGGGCTCCTCGCACGATCGAATAGCAGCTTGCGATGCAGATCGGAACTTCCAACGAAAAATCCGAATCCAACCCTTGACCGGGATCCCTTCATAGCAGCG
>JAGQPO010000189.1 GCA_020426665.1 Planctomycetales bacterium | reverse complement strand
TCAGTGCCTTTCCATGACAACGATGTTGCTGGGTCCGGCATCCTATGAAGGCCCAGGTCGCGGTGTGGCCGGGATGGTGATCGTCTTGGCAATCTTGCACGCGCTGCACGTGTTGGGGGGGATCATCGCCCTCGGGATTGTCGCGACCCGTGCCTCGGTCGGATCGTACGACCACGAACGCCATTGGCCGGTCGATTTCACCGCCCAATACTGGCACTTCTTAGATCTGGTTTGGATCTGCATGATCGTCACGTTCTGGATGACCACAGGCGGGTTTGGGTTCTAAGGAGTCGATGGGGCGTAGTCTCCCTCGGTGAAGGAGGTCACGCAGGTAACGAGCAGTTCTGCTGGAATGTTTGGCAGCGATCAACGAAGTTGCGAAGCGTCAGATTTGTCATTTATCATTTGTCATCGATCATCTGTCATTGCTCTGACTTCAGATTGACAAATGGCAAATGACAAATAACTAATGGCAAATCTGGCAGATTCAGAAATCGCTGTTAGCGTAAAACGAATCAGCTTCAGGACTTAAAAACTGTTCGACCCCACGCACTGGCAATGTGATCATCGAACGGAGTCCCTCGCTGACGCTGTCGGGTTCTGAATTGGGGGCAACTTTGACGCTGGGGACTAGTCATTCACCTTTACGCCACGTGGATCGTTTCCTTAGACTCGCCCGTCAGTCGAAGGACCTTGGTGCCGCGGCACCCACACGAGCCAAAGGATGGGCCGAATGTATCGCTGGTTACTTTGTTTTCGCTATCTAAAAACACGCTATATCGCACTTGCGTCGATCATCAGCGTGACGCTGGGCGTTGCCACGTTGATCGTCGTCAACAGCGTGATGAGTGGCTTTTCAGCCGAAATGCACGAACGGCTGCATGGATTGGCGTCTGATGTGATGATCGAATGCCATGCCACCGGCGGCATGCCCGACCCCGACGCCCACCTTCGTGAGATCGAAAGAATCTGCGGCGACGTGATCGTCGGATCTTCCGTCAGTGTGAATGTTCCCGCGATGCTGGGGATCGATTTTCGTGGCCAGCAAATCGGCCGTCACGTGAATTTGATCGGATTGGACCCGGAAACCTACGGCAAAGTCAGCGACTTTGGCAAATACCTGCTGCACCCGGAAAACCAAAAACACGCCAGCTTTCTGCTGCGTGAATCCGGATACGCGCCGGACCGAAAGGAACTGCGCACCGCCGGCTGGGTTCACCGCCGTGACCGCGTTGCCGAAGAGCGTCGCATCGAAAAAATGGTTGCCCAAGAACGCCGGATGATGGCGGAATTACACGGAAATGCAAACGCCAAGACAAGTTCACAGCAAGACGATTCGTCGACCGATGCCGCTGATGATGTCGTTGTTGATGCCGCGGCGGGACCGAGTTTTGGACCAACGTTCTCTAATGAATTAATGGAAGAATCCGGCGCCGAATTGGTCGCCACCGTTGATCCGATGGAAAATCAATTTCCCGGAATCATCTTGGGGATCTCCACCTGCAGCGTGCGCGGACGTGACGAAAACGGCGAAGTGATCGACCACTTCTATGCCCAGCCCGGTGATGACGTGCGGATGATGTTTCCCAATGCATCAAACGACACCAAAGTCATGAACCAAAAATTCACCGTCATTGATTTGTATGAATCCGGCATGAGCGAATACGACAGCACGTTCGCATTCATCCGACTGGACGAACTTCAAAACGCCCGCGGCATGATCAATCCCGAAACGGGTGTCCGCAGCGTCACAACCATCCAATTGAAATTGGCCGAAGGCACCGATTTGAATGCCGTCCGTGACGCGCTGCGCAAACGATTCCCGCCCGAGTTGTACGCCTACAACATCCAAACCTGGCGCGACCTTCAGGGTCCGTTGCTTTCGGCCGTTCGGTTGGAAACCACGATCTTGAACATCCTGCTGTTTCTGATCATTGCCGTCGCCGGATTCGGCATCCTGGCCACGTTCTTTATGATCGTGGTCGAAAAGACTCGTGATATCGGAACGCTGAAAGCTTTGGGCGCATCCGGTCGCGGTGTCAGCAGCATTTTCTTGACCTACGGATTGTTACTCGGATTCGTCGGCAGCGGCGCGGGTCTGATCGGTGGTCTGTTGTTTGTCGACAACATCAACTCAATCGCGGGTGTCGTGGAAACCATCACCGGACAAGAGGTCTTTGACCCGACCGTGTACTACTTCACCGAAATCCCAACCATCGTGCATCCGTTTACACTCGTTTGGGTAATGCTCGGGGCAGTTGGAATTGCCGTACTCGCGAGCGTCTTACCGGCGATGCGAGCGGCACGAATGCATCCCGTCCAAGCACTTCGATTCGAATAAACAGACTCGTGCTTTGTTCCAAATTTGAATGAGGGTTTCGATGGTAGCGGAAGCCGCCAAGACTTTCGGCGATTCCTGACTCAACCACGAAACTCCTGACGAGTTCCGCTACCGTAAAAATCAATCTTGGAACAAAACTCTCGTCACCAAACCTGTATTCAAAGAGACCATTGATGCCGACTCCGATTGTTCTTACCACGCGTGGACTGAAGAAGAGCTACCACAAAGACCGAATTGACGTACCGGTCCTGAGAGGCGTTGACCTGGATATCCAGCAAGGGCTGGTGACTGCACTGGTCGGCCGAAGTGGCAGCGGCAAGAGCACGCTGATGCATCTGTTGGCAACACTCGACCGACCCGACCAAGGCGAAGTGTTCTTTCGCGGCAACCGGATCGATAACGCCCCACGCGCGGTTCGTGATCGGTATCGCAACCATGAAATCGGTGTGATCTTTCAATTCTATCACCTGCTGCCGGAATTGTCGGCGATCGAAAATGTGCTCGCACCGGCGATGATCAGCCAAAGTGTTTGGGGCTACTTTCGATCACGCCGCGAAAACCTGAGACGCGCCGAAGCCATGCTGGATCGAGTCGGATTGTTGCATCGCAGCAAACACCGCCCCTGTGAAATGAGTGGCGGCGAAATGCAGCGTGTCGCAATCGCAAGGGCGCTGATGACGGACCCCACGCTGCTGTTGGCTGATGAGCCGACAGGAAACCTGGATACCGAGACGGGAAAAGAGATCCTACGTCTGTTGGCTGATCTGAATGCGACAGACAACATGACGATTCTGATGATCACCCATGACGACGAAATCGCCGCCGCCGCTGACGTGTGCTGGCGAATGAAAGACGGTTTGATTCAAACCGAACACGAAGAAGGTCTATCGGAGCGACTGGCAACTCACGCTGCGTGACTGCCCCACCGGATATCCCCATTCCGCCGCAGAAGGAAGCCCGCACGTTCCGACGCTTTGCCAAAGACGAGGGAAAACCGGTGGTGACTGGTCCCTCGCTGACGCGTTCGGGTTGTGATAGGCAATTTGCCAAGCGAAAGCGCAATGTCAGAATCAGCGTTTTCGGGTGCGAGAAAAGTGCGCTGCTTCAAGATGTGCCAACGCGACCTACAACTCCGTTTCAACCAACGACCAGGTTGCCGAATCGGTTTCGCTTTTCCAGACGCTGGACAATTCTCCTCCGCTAAGCAAACTTTGCACGATCGTTGACATCGGCTCGGGAATGACCATCGCAACAACTTCATCGCGGCCACGCTTGAGGCATTTGCGGACCGCTTTGATCACTCTGGCTTTGGCTTCGGCAACAGGTTCGCCGCCGGGAGGACAGAAATCGTCGGGACGCTCGGAGCCTTGCCGATAGACGCGCGGATGATTGCGACGAACCTCGTCGATCAATTTGCCGTGCCACAATCCGTGGTCCAGATTACGGAACGCATCAATCACCTTGATTTTCGTGTCACGTCCGGCCGCACGTTGTTCGTCGGCGATCCGTTTCGCGGTTTCTCGGGCCGATTCACAGGGAGACGAAAAAATTGTCTTCAAGCGAATACCCGCCAACTCCCTGGCAACGCTTTCGGCCTGTTCAATCCCGCGATCGCTGAGCGGCATGTCCAGGGTGCCTTTCATACGTCCCTGTTCATCAAAATCGGTTGCACCCGGACGAACCATCAAGACCCGCGTTAATGTTGCAGTGCGCATCATGAGAGGGCTCCTGCAATTTCGTCATCCAACGCTGCAATCGCTGCGGCGTAATCATCGTGTTTGAAGATCGCTGATCCGACGACAAACAAATCACACCCCGCCGCACGCGCCAGGGCAATGGTTTCTAAGTTGATCCCGCCATCGATTTCAAGCAACAGATCTGGATGCAACTGTTTTAACGAAGCCAACTTTTCGAGCGCAACAGGGTTAAACTTCTGTCCCCCAAATCCGGCTTTGACGCTCATCGCCAGAACCAAGTCAACCTCGTCCAGGCATCCATCCAACCGCGAAAGTTCCGTTTCAGGGTTCAATGCAACGCCGACAGCGACGCCCATCGAACGAATCTCGCGGGCCACCGTCGCAGCATCATCGACGGCTTCCACGTGGAAGGTCAATAAATCGGCCCCGGCATCAACCATCGGCTGGGCATACTTCAGCGGATCGCTGATCATCAAATGCACATCCATTGGCAAATCGCTGTGCTTGCGAATCCCTTCGACGATCGGCATGCCGTAGGTCATGTTGGGAACGAAATGCCCATCCATGACGTCCAGATGCAACACTTTCGTGCCGGCGTCTTCTAAACGGGCAAGTTCACCTTTCAAATCACCGAAGTCACAAAGCAGTAAACTCGGTAACACACTTGGACAGGCGGCGCGAATTAAATCTAGCTTGTCTCGCGACATGCAGTTCTCTCATCAGACTCGGAAAACGGGACCAAACGCTGTTTTGATTTCGAATCAACCAAAATCTGACTCCCCGGTCATTGGGGCCAGACGTGGCAGCGACGCCCCAAAAGCGTCGCACGATCGATCCACTCCAAATATCTGGGAGACAGGGTGGTCAACGTTGGGGTCAGTTGTCAATTCGCCTGTCTTGGCCCGAATTGTCCCGATGGCGCAGTCGACTTCCATTTTTCCGCTGTTTTTATGCCTGGACCTGTTTCCAAGGGCCTTTAAGGGCGACGAAAATCACATTAAAAAACATGACGGCGGTTTCGCTTTGGGCCCAAAAAAGCCTGCAACGAGCTGCATCGCGGGCCCGGATCGTGCATCGGTCGCCGCCGGTCACCATCCGGCCTGCCCCAGCCCGATCCCTCAAATCCGTCGGCAACCACTTTCCGATTCTACACACTAAAACAGCCGTCACCCCCCTCTTCGATTTCGACCTCCAATTGAAACCACATCATGCGAGTCTTTGTCACCGGCGGCACCGGGCTTCTGGGCAACACCATCATCCGGAAACTTTGTCAGGCCGGATACGATGTGTTGGCATTGGTGCGCGGCACCCCGGCTCCCGAAGTCTTTGCGGGGCTGGACGTCGAATTCTTTGTCAGTGATCTGGCCGCCAACGATCTGGCCGGCAGTGATCTGGCCGGCAGTGATGCGATCGACAACAAATGCGATTCGGACAATGCATCTGTCGATCCAGCTGATGATGACCTGGATCAAGCCATTGCCAGTTGCGATGCAGTGATTCATTCGGCGGCGCTGATTCATTTAGGCTGGAACCGCGTGGACGAATCAATGCGAGTCAATCGCGATGGGACGCGGCGTATCGTCGGCGCCTGTTTGAACAACGGCAAGAAACTGACCTACATCGGAACAGTCAACGCGATCGCATTGGGGTCACGCCAGGTGCAAGCCGACGAGAACACTCCGACCGATCATGCCGGTGGTCAAGTGGAATGCGCCTATGTCCAAAGTAAGCGGGCATCGCTGCAACTGATCCATCAGGCGGTCAAGCAGGGACTTGATGCGGCGATCATTCACCCGGGATTCATGCTTGGTCCTTGGGATTGGAAACCAAGCAGCGGTCGGATGCTGTTGGAAGTCGGCAAGGGCTGGAAACCGATCGCACCCTCGGGCGGCTGCAGTCTGTGTGATTCACGCGATGTCGCCGACGGTGTGATTGCGGCAATGAAAGCAAATACAGTTCCGGGGCGTGAATTCATCATGGCGGGTCACAATTGGACCTACCAGAAACTGTGGGCGGAGATGGCCAAGCGAATGGGAACTCGTCCGCCGATTCGTGCCGCGGGACCGGGAATGGAGTACCTGGCTGGGCTTGCCGGCGACCTTTTGGCTCGTGTGACCGGAAAAGAGCCTGACTTCAACAGCGCAGGCGTGACGATGAGCGCCCAGTACCATTGGTATTCCAGCCAGCGCGCAATCACCGAGCTGGGGTATCAGATTCGCGACGCCGACGAGACGCTCGATACATCAAGCCAGTGGATTCGTGATCGATTCATCTTGCCAACGACTGCCGTCGGTCGTTAGTGTCGGCAACGGTCTTTTAGCCTCGCCAAAAAACACCTTTGCGCCATGAATGGACACGGACGTCCACCATTGAATCGCCTTCCCATTGGCACCCTGTGGGTGTTACTGGTGCTTTCGGTTATCCATCTTGCGGATTCGCCAATCTGCCGGGCCGCGGACGCACCGATGCCTAGCGAAGTCTCCGAAAATGCGGTTTCGGGTATCACCATTTCCGGTACCAATGCTTTCGGTACACAACCGCGGGCCGAATTGACCCACTTGTACGACCAATCGACCTGGCCGCTGGAGTTTCGTTCGACGAGTCCCGATTGGCCCTTGGTTGCGGAAAATGATCGCCATGCGTTGACGGTTACCGTTCGGTCGTTCAGCGAGCATGCCGGCCAGGACTTGCTTTTGATTTTTGAACAGATCCGCGTCGATGATGGCCAAGTGGTAGGACATGAACAAACGGAGTTGCGTCTGAATTCCAAGGGCGACTCTGAACCGATTCCGCTCGTTTCGTCCGCACCGGACACGGCAGGTGTTTACGAGATACGTTGCCGATTGACGGAAAAGCCCGATCGACTTTGGACTCGTTTCACGCGAGCGTCCCAGGAATATGCCTCGGTCAAAACACCTTTTTTGGTGCATCGACCAGCTTCGGAATCGCCCGTGACAGCTTCATCGCAGCGCAAGCTCGTGTGGCGAGAACCTCAATTGGTCCATCGCGTCGAACCTTCCGATTGGCAATCACCATCATGGATTCCTGATGGTGCAACGCGATTGGTACCTAACGTCAAAAGAGTTGGCGAATCATTGACTCCGTGGAGAGATAATCCATCGCCGACGTCACATGTGATTTCACCGGGTGAATCGTACGTCGGTCTGATGAAGGATTTGCAACCACACCAGACGTATCAATTGTCGATAATGACGGGGTCAACGATTCCTGATCATCAGCCCTCGTTGATTCGAGTCGACTTTTCGTCGTCACCAACCTTTGAATCGATCTCACAGACAATCACTTTAAATGGCGAGAGCCAATTGGATGTTTCGGTCGAAGGCTTCTTGTCCGTCCGAAGTTTCAATCTCCTACACCACCCCGCCGCCGGAAACGAATTTGTACGAGTCACCAACGAAGCGACACGCCGATCGTTGTCGATCGAATCGATGCAGTTCGCGCAGCTTGACTCGAACTCCCTCGGGGAGCAATTCGCCACTACCGGTCGTGGCGTGACGTTGTGGATCGAATCCGCCAACTGGATGGAAAAGTTGACCGCGGACTATACGGACACGACAAACGCTCGCGAGTATTCCGATGCCACCGTCTTGATGTATCGTCTATGGAAAGCTTCAACGCGATTGTCCGATCATTCGCGATGGTGCGGATACGATCAAATCAATTTGGCGTCTGATCTCGGCGATATCACGCCGCGGTCCACGTCTGGTGGGACATCACAACAGATCAATGCATCGCTCGCCGAAACGCCGACGACGAATTCATCAAGCGGCACACCTGTTGCAAATGATTCGCAGTCCGGTGATTCCGGAAACAGCGATCTCGCGGGCGTTCGATTGGCGGTGGCACTTTCGGCTACCGCGATGACGCGTTGGACCGCCGGTGACCACCTAAAGATCGTCCATCGCTTACCGGGCAAATCGATTCCTTCCGGAGAAGCGATCGTCGGATTCGGTTCGAAAGACGAATCGGTCGCGATATCCGGTGAATCGTCATCGAATCCGTCGTTGCAAATTGCGGACGCGTTGCTGGCGCAAAACTCACGCATCACCATCTACTCCACCGAATTGCCTCTTTCATTCGAGGGTTTATTTCGCGAGTCGATTCACCAGTTCACTCAAACTCCGGCTCCAGTCACTGGTGTTGCAACAACCAAGAATACAGGTTCCGATTACGTTGACGTTCTGGTTTCCGCAGATGTGAATCGCGAATCGACTGATAACGCACCGGTGACGATCGTAACGGTTATCAATTCAGCACCCTGGTCCAGCCAAGTCGACCTGCGGTTTTCGTCAGCGAACATTCGGCAATGTCGGTTGATCGAAAGCGGTTTCCATCATCGGAGCATTGCGGCCAGTGTCAGTTCCAAATCCGCTCGGTCAAAACCCGTGCTATCCAATGGGATAAACTCAGAGGGACGGGTATTGAAGCTGCCACCCACATCGATCGCCAATGTTGAAATTCACGGTAACGAAGCAGCGGTTCGTCTTGTGTCCTGGAATGTCTCGATGGTTGACGAAGAACGCACCATGGCCAGGCTGAAGGATTACTTGAGCGAAGTCGTTGGGAAAATTGGAACACTCGCTTTACCTGAAGACTACGACGAACTTCGAAACGGCAGTTTTGAAGTGGCCGGACAAGTTGGAATTGTCGGCTGGATGCATACGCAATTCCCTGAAACTGCGGTCACGCTTGATTCGGCCGAGGCGATCGAAGGTACCCATTCGATACGGATGACAACCGACGCCAAATCAGCCGACCGTACCTGGTTGGTCAGCGAGCCCATTCCCGTGCCGGCATCCGGCCGTCTGGCGGTGTCGATATCAACTCGGGCGGGAGCAAAGTCTTCGGATTCGAAAACCAGCCAAATATCCCTTGCATCGACCAGGCTTGGCGAGGGTGCTGCGGCGACGACGGCAGCCGCGGCGATATCATCGCCCGGAGCTTCAAATGTGCATCACGTAAGAGTCTCGCTGGAAGGCAATCGTCTGGGAAAACCGTTAAGACTGGCGAGCGAGTTTGACGTTCCTGCCAATGGACAATGGCAACCACGCCGGATCGTGTTGGAAACCGACCAGGTCCGTCCCAACGAAATTGACTCGCTGCGGTTGACGATTGACAGTCTTTCGGTAGGAAAACTGTGGATTGACGATGTTCATCTGCACGACCGATTCCCCACCCAAACGGAGCGGGTGGCATTGCAGGGAAAAGCATTCTTGGCGATCCAGGGGATACAGCGGGGAAGCTTGAAACCCGCAGCTATACTTCTTAATAATGTTTGGTCGCAGTTCATTCTCGCACAATCGAATCAGCGGCGACTGGTTCCTGAATCAGACAGTTCACGGAACACGATGTCGTTGCCGAGCGTACGGATTCCGGTAGAAAAAACTCCGGATGGGAAAACTCCGGCTGCCGATACGATCGCCCCCGGCGACGTCAGCGGGTCGACGACCGGCAAGGCTGTATCAAGTCAAACTGTCCCACGCTCGCCACCAGAACGTCGTGGGCGTGAAAGTGTCGCGGATCGAATCCGTGAATGGCTTCCGAAACCGATCCGTTTCTAACAGGACCGACAACGATGTGGATACGTTTGATCAAACGATTGATGTTGGTCGGCGTTCTATTATTCGTCTCACTTGGCACAACGGCCTGGTGGGCGCATCGACAAACCAAAAAGGTCCCGGAATTTTACGAGCGGGCAATCGCCTTGCCCAAACCAGCCGACCTGGTCCAATCGAGCGAACAACTGGAAGCCAACGTCCAACAGTTGCAAGATGACGCGACCCAGCTGGGCGTATGGCAAGCCGAATTTACCGTCCAGCAGATCAACGCGTGGCTGATTGAGCAGCTGCCCCAACGGTTCCCAAACCTGCGTGCCAAAGGTTTGCAAGACCCACGCGTCATGATCGAGGACGACATGGTGATCGCTGCGGCGCGTTTTAAAGACCCCCGATTGGATGCCGTACTATCGTGCCAGCTGGGCGTCCGACTGACCGACCAACCCAATCGATTGGCCATTACCGTCCATGGCATTCGAGCCGGCGCGCTGCCGCTGCCGCTCTCTCAATTCAAGGACCGCATCAAGATGATTGCTGAAAAAATCAACTTGAACTTGGAATGGGAAACCCGAAACGGTGAAACGGTCGCACTGGTCGACGTGCCGAGTCAATATCCGGGAAGCGTCGAAGGATCAATCATGATTGAATCAATCGAACTTTTCGAAAGCCATTTGATCGTCTCCGGTCAAACCGGCGACTTGCAAACGGTCGTCTTCACGCCGCAGGGGCCGATCTATAAGGTGGCATCGTTGGACCATCTGCCTGAGTCCCACACACCAGACTCCGTGCGCAGCGTCCAAGTCGACGGCGTCGACGGCGATCGATTCGACTCATTTCTCGATTGAGAGAACTGCACATAGACCGATGATGTTCTCGCAATGAAACGTGAATTCAAAATTGTCGCCCGAATGCAAAAACACTCGGGTGCATTTTCAAGTAGCTCATATTCACCCGTTGCGAGTTGGCGAACGCTACCTCGCTGGCCACCGATCTCTCCTTCGAATTCCAAATAGACCGATCGATGGTCCTCCAATCGCAGTGCCGGGGCAATCAACAGATTCGGTTTTCCCGGCCGCGTACCATCGGGCGGTTGCAATGGGTCGGTCGCCCAAGTCCACAGGCGTGAAGCGGGCATCGGAGGATCGAACAACCAATCCCAATGTACCGGTCCGACCGCAATCGATTGCGAAGCATCGCGTGGACGTTGGAAATGGGGGCCGACGTTGTGTTGTAAGAGCGTGAATCTTGGCATCTTCAATCTCTGTCTTTGGCTCAAACTTCGCAACGTCTCGCGTCGGTTGAGAATACCAGGTCGCTGCGCCGGTGCTTCATACAGATAAACTCATAGGGGTAACCGTGACTTGTATGTACGACAGACTTCCAGTCCGTCGAAATCGAAACTTGTCGACGGACTGGGAGTCCGTCGTACGCTAAAACCAAACGTTGACAAAGCACTACGGTGAGTTCCGTCTCTTCAAGAACTCCTCCAGCAACGCAGCGTTGCGACGATTGGATTTCCAATAGAGATCAAAAACGTCTCCGGCCACCGGAATCACGCCCAGGGTCGAGTCGACCAGCAGGTTCACTCCCATCCGCACCAATATCCCTCGGGGCGCTTTCAAACGCGCCGCTTCGACGATCAACCACAGCCCGGCGACGGCGGTTGCCGCATCGCCTGCCCCGGGAAAGAGCCCGACTAAACTGTCCAGTCCGAATCGGATGCGTGTTCCCGGAATCGCGAATTTATCATCCATCAACTGGGCAAGCTTGCGGACACGCTGCAACCGACGCTCGACATCTTCCCATTGCGACATGTTCGAAAGTTCCATCGTCAGGTATTGCTATTGCCCCAGACGCCCGAGTTTACCTATAGCGAACTGAAATGATCGAGAGGGCTATGTGTTCGGCAAGGAGGCCGACGTGGGGATCTTTTCAAATCGTCGCCGAAAGAAGAGTGCTCTCAGCAGCACGAATCCGTTGTTGCGCTGGTTTGGCCCCGGAGCGACATCGATCGGAATCCTGTACGGAGTCTACATGATCCTGTCGGGCGGCTGGAGTTTTTCCTCTTTGGATTCACTTCTGGGGACCGACCCCGAAGCCAAGTTTAGGGGAGAAACGATCACGCTGGGCGATCAAACCGAGCGTGCCCCGGATAGGATTCGCATCGCAACCTTCAATATTGAGCATTTCGCTGACAAAAAATCGAGCACCCGTGTCAATGAGGTCGGCGTCGATGTTTTGGGAACGATTGCAAAAATCGTCAGCACCTTTGATCTGGTTGCGATCCAGGAGCTTCAAGGCGCCGACGGAGCGGCGCTACAGCGATTGATTGGGCTGTTGAACGAATCCGGCGGAAGTTATGCCGCCACGATGAGTGACCCGATCGGCGACGATGAAAACGATTACAAAGAATCGTACGCCTTTGTGTGGGACCGGACGCGAATCAGTTTTATTCCCGGCAGCGCCTACGTGGTCTTGGACAACGGCAAGAAAATGGATCGAGAGCCGATGGTGGCGACCTTCCAAACCGTCGTCCCGAAAGACAGCCCAAGACCTCCGTTCCGTTTTACGATGATCAATGTTCACACCACGCCCAGTAACGTGGACCCGGAACGGCGCGACAGCGAAATCAACGTGCTGGCGGACGTGTTTCAACGTGTCCGACAATACGAGTTCGAGCAATCCGCCGAAGACGACTTTATTATGCTGGGCGATTTTAACGCCAGCACCAAGAATTTGGGGCAATTGGCCACCATCGATGGATTGACGTCCCTGGCCGAAGACATTCAAACCAACGTCAGTCGGCAAAAGACCAACGACCACATCATGATCGACCGAAACGTGACGGGTGAATACGCCGGAAGAAAAGGCGTCATCGACTTCATTGCCGATCTGAAACTGACTCGCGAACAGGCCGACACGATCAGCGATCACCTGCCGCTGTGGGCCGAGTTCGAGTTTTACGAACGCGAACAAGTGACCGCGCCGCGGTCGGTCGCCTCTGGTCCGGGCACCCGCATGATCCAGTGAATCGGATCAACCCTCAACGGCAAGCTACAACCGGAACTTTCACTACGATGTGCCGGGGGGGAGCGGAATTGATCGCTGGATATTTCGTGGATTTTCAGTACACCTGAAGCAAATCAGCATAAGGTTGCTTCTGCCACGACGGCTCGAATGGTTCCCCCTCAAAGACCCTCGAAACGGCAAACCACGTGTGAGCGTGGGACGCAAAGTCATGGGTCCGCTGATTCGAAGTATCGAATCGACGGATCGCCAGACTACCGAAGGGGACACTCAGTGCAGTCGCGGGATTTAAACTCTTTTCTGCATCTTCTCATCAGGGAACCAAAATGTCACAAGCCGCGACAAGATTCGGTGCTGCGCGTACCACAATTTTCGCGGGGGGCTTGTGCCTGTTCGCCGCACTCGGTTCGGTTGCACATGCGACCGATCCAACACTATTTATGGTCGAAGAAGACTGGGAACTTGTGATCAACGAGCCCGATGTCAAAATCAATTCGCCCCAGGTTGCATTCTTCCTGTTTCCCGACGCCGAACATTCGGATTGCTACTTCCAGCTGCAAATGAACTACGCGGCCGAAGATGCCTATTCAAGCGGCGGCTTTCGCGTCGGCGCATTCTGTCATGAAACGCCGGTGGATGAAGAACGCAGCAACATTCGCCAAACGCTCGCCTGGGACAACGACAAGATCGTTTGGACTAACGCGATGGCTGTCTTCAACGGCAAACTGATGTTCGCCGTCAAAGACGGCTACGGAATGCAATGGGGAAACTTCGGTGGCCCCGAGTACCTTGTCCAGATGGACGATCAAGAACTTCACAGTCTCGATCACTATTCGCCTGAGAAAAGTTTGGAATCCGTGGACATCGGATTCGGTTCGAATCGAGTGTCTTCGATTCGATTGAAGACGGTGCGTCTGACCTATTCAAACGGCCAGACCAAAACGATTCATGTGGACCAGTCGGTCCAGAAGTAATTCGACACGAATCATCCCTCACCAAACAATCACAGGTACTGACATGTCCACTCAAAAACCAGGCGGCAAGTTTGCCGCAAAACGAGCAGCGAATTCATCGCTGCGAACACCCCAACGAATCCGATCGCGACGCCGCAAGGGGTCCGCATTGGTCTTCAGCGTCTTTTTGGTCGCCGGGCTACTGATCGTCTCCGCGATCGCGGTCGACTTTGGCCACATTAATGTTTCTCGATCAGAGGTCAAACGCACCGCTGACGCGGCGGCAATGTCCGCATGTTGGGAACTCTTTGACGGGGTCGTCGCTGGAAGCGATGCTTCGACGGTTCAATGCGACATCGCCAGTGCCGCGTCATCCATCGCCGCAAAAAATGTTGTCAGCTCGCATTCCCCAACTCTGAATGCGAGTTCCGATATTGAAATTGGATATTACAACTTAAACCAACCGGGACAACTGGACACATCTGACCCGGCAAAGTTCAACGCCGTTCGTGTGCACGTGCGTCAAACCGAAGCGAATCAGTCGGCGATTCCGCTGTTCTTCGGCTCGGTAACGGGACGATCTGAGCAGTCGTTGCAAGCCAAATCGACGGCAGCGTTGTTCAAAACGATCTCGGGGTTCTACACTCCGACCGAAGCCGGTGACACGTTGGACATCTTGCCGATTGCTTTGGATCTGGAAACTTGGGAACAAGTCTGTGCCAAGTCGACCCAAGACGTCTACCGTTATTCAGGCGGCGAAATCACAACGGGAAGCGACGGATACTTTGAATGCTCGTTGTATCCGACCGGCACAGGTTCACCGGGGAACCGTGGGACGGTTGACATCGGCGGTGCGAACAACAGCACCAGTGACTTAAGCCGTCAGATTTTAAGTGGCATTTCAGCCGATGACATGGCCGAATTTGGACGCCCCTTGGTTTGCAGTTCAACCAGTCCCTTGGAATTGAACGGTGACACCGGTATCAGCGCGGGTATTAAGGACGAACTGGCCGCGATCATCGGACAACCACGCATCATTCCGATCTTCACGACCGTCCAGGGCAACGGCAATAATGCGACGTACAAAATCGTACGGTTCGAAGGCATTCGAATCCTGAGTCTGAAACTGACCGGTCCGATGAACAAGAAACACGTCACGATCCAGCCCTGTCCGATGGTCGCACGTTACTCGCACTACAGCGATGTTGTTGAAGAGAGCGAGTTCCTGTTCACTCCGGTCATGCTCGTCGACTAACGCCAGGACGTTTCAAACCACGAAAAATCTGTCGGACGCCTCGGCGTCCGACAACACGGGTTCGCACACCAATAAACCATCTAGAAATTGAAATGAGAAATCGAAGAAACAAAAGACAGACGCGCCGGGGCGCCGCGGTTGTCGAGTTCGCCTTGATCGTCCCGGTCATGTTGACGTTTACATTCGGGTTGATCGAAATGAGCCGCATCAGCATGATCAAGGAAGCAGTGGTGCAGGCGTCACGAGAAGGCGCACGCGTTGGAATTCGACCGAACGCATCGGTGGACGATGTTCAAGCGCGAGTCAACGAAGAACTGGCGATTATGGATATCGTCAGCGCGAATGTCGTGATCACGCCGACCTACTTGAACGAAGCGAAACCCGGAGACGACATCACCGTACGAATCACCATTCCAATCAGTGACGTCAGCGTGGTGCCGGGTTTCTTTTCATTCGGCGGCTTGGACATCGTCGCCGAGACCGTGATGCGGCGTGAGAGTACCGGTTGAGAAATACCGGGTCAGAAAATCCTTGCGGTCGCCTTGTTCAGCGGCCAGTTGCACCATTGCATAAAGACGTTGCTGATCACGGCGTTTCTTTTCCGCCAGGCGGACATCGTCTTGCAAAAGGGGCGGCAGGGGCGCAAGCACGTCGAAACAATCCGGAGGCCTGGGGCCGCCTACCACGCCGTGCCGGTCCAATATCGAAATGGCCGTCGCAAGGCGATGGTCATGTTTACTTCGACGTTGCAGTTGGCCGTTCATCCATTCCAATCCAAACGCCCGACACTGCTCGCCGTGTTCGACCAGCAACTGGTACAACCGGGTGTAGAATGCCGCATCGGGGTTAGACCATTCGATAAACTGCATCTGGGTCATCAAGTCTTCTTGGGCGTATAACCAGACACATCGGCTCGGTAAACCGTCGCGGCCGGCCCGCCCGATCTCCTGGTAATACGATTCGATCGAACCGGGTGTCTCGGCATGGACAACCATCCGAATGTCTTCTTTATCAATCCCCATACCGAACGCGTTGGTCGCCAACACCAAATCGGTTTCTCCGTTCATGAATTCATCTTGGACTCGCCGGCGAATTTTGCGTGGCAAATCACCGTGATAGCAGACGTGGTCGATCCCGGTCGCGAGCAATTGGTCACTAAAGCGTTCAAGCGTTTTGATCAGTGAAAAATAGACGATGACACTTCCGCCCCGAAAGTCGGCGTCTCGCAACAACGAACAGAGCCTACCCATTTTTTCTTCTTCGTCGTAAACCGGGACCACGTCCAAATTCAGGTTGGGGCGATCGATCCCTTCGTGAAACAATTTGATTTGCGAGGAATCAATGCCGATTTGCCGATAGATGTCTTCGCGGCACTCGGCCGTTGCCGTTGCGGTCAATGCCAGCGTTGTCGGATTGCCGATGGATTGCCGAATTTCGCCAACTCGCGTGTAGTCGGGGCGGAAATCGTGCCCCCACTGACTGACACAGTGTGCTTCGTCGATCGCCAACAAAGACACCCTGCGCCCGGCCAAAGCCTGGCGAAAGTCATCTTTTCGAAATCGCTCGGGAGTCACAAACAGAATTCGGTACGCCCCCGATGCCAATGCCTGGTAACGGGCAAGACGCGAATCTCGATCAAGCGACGAATTGACGAACGTCGCATCGATCCCACGCCTGGTCAACGAATCCACTTGATCCTGCATCAGCGCGATCAATGGAGACAACACCAAAACGATCGACGGATCATTCTCTGGTATCGCCAGGGCGGGGATCTGGTAACACAGCGACTTCCCCATGCCGGTAGGCATCACAACCATCGCGTGCTTGCCGGCCATGATGTGGTCGATGATGGCCGATTGACTGGGCCGAAACGAATCATATCCGAAGAAATGTTGGAGCAGTTTTTGGGGCGAGAGGTCATTCATGACGGTATTCTTCACCACAAACGCAAGCTGGGAACCCGACTGAAATTCGCCAACGCTGTTTCCAGAGTGGAATGCGTCCAAAAAAATGAGCGAGCTGCTCAGCGTCGGGGTCCGAAGCCGTGGTAGGATGCAACCGCCCGGCCGTCGGTAACGACACTTTTGCTTTGGGCGCCCAGATCGTCCATATTATGCGTGGCGCTGCACCACGTGACTCGGCATCAGGGTTAAATTTGAGGGTCGCCACCGTATCCGATCGAAGTCCCTGTAGATCAGGTTGCCAAGTCGCACGAAACAACGACTCCCCACTTCTCCGATTCTCTTGGAATAACCGCACGTGAATAACGAATCGACGATCGATTTCGAGGACCTTGAAAACCTCGCCGGCGAGACCGAACTGTCACCGCCCGAACTTTTTGCCGCAAACCTGATTGAATGGTCACTGGAGCGACACGCGAGCGACCTTTTTGTGTCCGACGTCGACGGCTGTGTCGTGGTTTCGGTTCGGCGACTCGGCCGCATCGAACCGGTGCGCAAGCTCGCACGCGCGTACGGCCACCGGCTGCAGGGACACTTGCGGGTTCTGGCCAGCGCAGACGCGGGCGAATCGATTCGCCCCGTCGAAGGTCGTGGCAACATCACGACGCCCGACGGTTCAAAAGCCCACATGAGACTCAGCAGCATTCCGACGTTGTATGGTCAAGACGTGGCGATTCGCCTGTTTGACCCCGTCCGCGGCGCGCGGCCTTTGGACGCGTTGGGGATGGACGATTGTGATGTGAAATCGATTCATCACTTGCTGGGGCAGCAAAGCGGGTTGATTTTGGTTACCGGACCGGTTGCCAGCGGCAAAAGCAGTACGCTTTACGCGATGATCAAACAACTCAACGACGGAACTCGTAAAGTTCATACCATTGAAGACCCGATCGAACATGCACTCTCCGGAGTCATGCAATCGCAGACGAACGTTCGGATCGGGTTGGGATTCGCCGAACTGTTGACCGCGGTGCTTCGCCACAGCCCGGATGTGATCATGATCGGCGAGGTTCGCGATCGGCAAACGGCGGAAACCGCGATTCGAGCCGGCGCAAGCGGGCAGCTTGTTTTGGCGACCGTCCATTCCAAAAGCGCTGCCGAAGCGGTCGACATGATGTTGCAATACGAAAGCGATCACAAGTTTTTATCCAGCTCGTTGATCGGAGTGATCAACCAGCGTTTGGTTCGGCGTTTGTGCCCGGCCTGTCGCACCAACGATGAATCAACGGCAAGTGACGCGATCGAAGTGCCGGATCGAATTCGCGGACGCATGCACGGTGCCGACCCGACGCTTTACCGGAGCGTCGGGTGCGACCTGTGCCACGAAGGCGGCTATGATTCTCTTGTCAATCTGCCGGAAATCATGCTCGTCAACTCTGCAATCGGCGAAGCCATCGCCCATCGTGCCAGCGCCATCGAACTTGAATCGGCAGCCGCCCAAGCCGGAATGCTTCGCCTGGCCGAAGTCGCACACAGTTATGTGCTGCGCGGCATCACGTCGATCGACGAAATCAACCGTGTGATCAATGATTCTGACTTGGCGAGTATGCAGCGACGCGAGTCGACCGCATGATGGCGTGAGACGCTTTTCGCCCGCTATTTTTGCGCCGCGGCGACCGTTGCCGACGCGTCGACGAAAGCCTTCAACAGCTTTGACTGGCATGGATCGTCCGGGATCATTCGCTCAGGATGCCACTGAACCCCGATCAGAAATCGATCGGGATCGGTTGATTCGGTCGCCTCGACGACGCCATCGGGGCTGCACGCGGTGATTCTCAGTCGTCGCCCGAGATCTTTGACAGCCTGATGATGAGATGAATTGACCTCCACATCAACGGCCCCCAGAATCTCGGCAAGCCGTGAGTCCGGTTGGATTTGAATCGGATGCGTGACGCCGCGATGATTGCCCCCAATCGCCGACGGAATGTCCTGGATTAACGTTCCGCCGCTTGCGACGTTGATCCATTGCGATCCCAAGCAGATGCCCAGCAGCGGCTTGTCCGTTTTTTCAATCCAAGCTTTGCAAAGGACACGCTCAAATTGAAAGCGGTCGTCATCAAGTAACTGGACGGTTTCGTGTGGCTCTTCGCCATATTCGGCGGGCGGGA
>JAGQPO010000188.1 GCA_020426665.1 Planctomycetales bacterium | reverse complement strand
CGAACTCAAACCGAAGAAGCCGGTTTCAATCGCAAACGCACGGTGGCTCACGCGATCGGTAAGGACGGTGGCGAACGAGTGATGCGTGCTTACGGTTCGCCGAGTTGCGTCGCCAAAAACCGATACGGCATCTCCGAGGAACTTTCGCTTTCTTGGCCCGCGTTCATGTCGGCCATGACCGCCAACTAACCGAATTCCTGTTCACGATCTTCCTTCCCACTCAACCAAGGATCCAACCATGGCAAACCTCCAAGGCTTTGATGCCAACACCGTAGAACCAGCCGATGATCTCGAACCGATCCCCGCCGGCAAGTACATCGCCGTCGTCACCGATAGCGAAGTGAAGCCGACCAAATCGGGCACGGGATCATATCTTCAACTCACCTTCCAGATCATCGAAGGCGAATATGCCAATCGGCTACTGTGGGTGCGACTTAATCTTGACAACCCCAATGGAACGGCCGTCGAGATTGCTCGGCGAGAATTGTCTTCGATTTGTCGCGCCGTTGGCGTGCTGACTCCGAATGATTCCACCGATCTCCACAACCTGCCTTGTTTCATTCACGTTCGTGTCAAGCGCCGATCGGATACCGGCGAGTTGCAGAACGAAGTGAAGGGGTATTCGCGGCGCGACGCCTCTGCTCAGCCGGTTGCGGCGAGCCAAGTCGCCTCAACGCCGGATGCTACCGGTGCCGATGCCCCGCCTTGGAAACGATAGCCGCGGCTTCTCTTGAAATCGTTCCAAGGCAATCAGACGCCCGGCTGGCAAGGGAATGCCGGCTGGGCGTTTTCTTTTTGAAGACGCGGAAAAACTACGAAGCAATGCACCAACTGACTCTTCCCTATCCGCCCTCGGTCAACACCTATTGGCGATATGTAGGCCCTCGAGTGCTGATCAGCAAGCACGGACGGCAATACCGCACCGAAGTCTACAATCAACTACGTACCAAACGCATCAAGCCGATCGAGGGCGATTTGATCGTCGACATCACGATCAATCCGCCAGACCGTCGGCGACGCGATGTTGATAACGTCTTGAAAGCACTGCTCGATTCGCTGCAGTTCGCTGGTGCTTTCGAGGACGATAGCCAGATCGTGCGACTGACGATCGAAAAGCACGAACCGTTGCCGAAAGCCGGCAAAGCGACCGTTCGCATCCAAGCATTGCCGGCGGACATGGAGTTGATCGATGCGAGGACGTGCCTGCGTTGCGGATACGTTTTCGATTCAGAAGGTCCGCATAACCGCATCTGCAATGTCTGCACGATGATCAACCGTGGGCTTCCGGAATGTATGCCAGTGGTCCGCGGACTCAAGCGTCACAACGGAAAGGTGATCCGATGAAGCTGCGCGGCTACCAACAAGCCGCGGTGGATGCGGTCTACGATCACTTGCGAAATCGAAATGATAATCCTGTCGCGGTATTGCCGACCGGCGCGGGCAAATCGCTGGTCCTGGCGAAGATCGCTTCCGACGCCGTCTCGCGATGGAGTGGCCGCGTTCTAATTCTCGCCCACGTTAAAGAGCTACTCGAGCAGAACGCCGACAAGGTCCGCCATCTGTGCCCCGAGATCAAGGTTGGCCTGTATTCGGCTGGCCTGAAAAAGCGAGACACCAATACGCCGATCCTCGTTGCAGGCATTCAGAGTATCTACAAACGCGCCTGCGACCTCGATCCCTTCGATCTGATTGTTGTCGATGAAGCCCATCTGATCAGCAAGAAGGGCGATGGGATGTATCGGCAGTTTCTCGCGGATTGCAAAGTCATCAATCCGCACGTTCGCGTGATCGGCTTGACGGCTACTCCGTTTCGCCTCGATTCCGGCATGATCTGTTCGGCGGACCATTTTCTCAATCATGTCTGCTACGAGATCGGGATCAAAGAACTGATTCGCGACGGATTCCTTTGTCCGTTGATCTCAAAGGCCGGCGTCAATCGTGCTGACTTCTCTGGGGTCCATGTCCGGGCCGGCGAATTCGTGTCCGACGAAGTCGATCGGCTTGCCGGCGACCAGGCTCTCGTCTCGGCTGCGTGCGCCGAAATCGTGGAACTCTCCTCCGATCGTCGAGCGGTTCTGATCTTCGCCACTAGCGTTGCACACGGTCAGCAAGTCGTCAAAACGTTAGGGAAGAATCACGGGATCGAATGTGGATTCGTCACGGGGCAAACGCCGGCGACGGAACGCGATGAAGTGCTAGCCCGCTTCCGAGGTGATGAATGCGATTCGCTCTTCGGCCTTGAACCGTTGCGATATCTCTGCAACGTCAACGTGCTGACCACAGGCTTCGACGCGCCTCGAGTTGACTGCGTGGTGATGCTGCGCCCAACCATGTCACCCGGTCTGCTTTATCAATGCGTAGGGAGAGGCTTTCGACTACACCCAAACAAACAGAATTGCCTGGTTCTCGACTTCGGCGGCAACATCGAACGCCACGGTCCAATTGACCAAATCAAGCCAAAGGAAAAGCAAACGCGAACGGGTCAGTTGCCGCCAGCAAAAGAATGCGAGAAATGTCACGCTTTGGTCGCGTGTGGCTATTCGAATTGCCCGGAATGCGGTCATCCATTTCCACCGCCTGAACGCGAATCGCATGAAGCTCGAGCGAGCGAGGCCGGCGTGCTTTCGGGCGAAGTCACCGACACGGAGTACGATGTCCACGATGTGGTTTATCGCATTCACCGAAAACGGGATGCCGAGGAGGATGCACCTCGCTGCCTGCGCGTCGACTACATGATCGGCCTCGATCACTGGCAAAGCGAATTCATTTGTATCGAGCATTCTGGCTTCGCGCGACGCAAAGCCGAAACCTGGTGGCGAGAACGATGCTTCGATCCCTGTCCAGAGAATGCAGACGAGGCTCTTGAACTGACCGACAATCGATTGCTCGCAACGACTGAAGCCATCACCGTTCGCTCGATCGCCGGCGAGCGTTACGATCGCATCATCAAGTATCGCCTGTCCGAGATTCCGAACTCCGCTCTTGAAGAGGCGCCGTTTTAGTGTCGAGCGTTCGGGAACAGGTCGCCATCTATCGCCAGCGAGGCTGGTACTGTGTGCCGCTGCGCCCACGGTCCAAATCGCCGGCCCGCCGCGACTGGACGAAACTTCGGTTGCAACCCGAAGTCTTTCCCGAGAATTCGAACATCGGCATCATCCTCGGCGACCCCTCGGGCTGGCTTGTCGACGTCGACCTGGATTGCCCTGAAGCGATTGAACTTGCCGACCAGTATCTACCGCCGACCCCAGCGATCACCGGCCGGCCTTCGTCGGCAAGATCACACCGATGGTACATCGCTGTGGGAGCAAGCACCGAAAAGCACACCGACGGCGCCGGGGCGATGATCGTCGAGCTACGGTCAACTGGTGCGCAGACGGTGGTCGGCCCCAGCATCCATCCCAGCGGTGAAGAATATGACCGACTCGATGCCGAACCGGCGACCGTTCCCGCTCCAATGCTGGTTGCCTGCGTGAAAGCTCTCGCTGATGCCGTGATCGTGAGACGCGGGGGAAGCGTTACCCCGGATAAGCCAACGGCGCCGCCCGTCTCGCCGACTGACGCGACCGACGTCGAAACCCGAGCGATCGCCTACCTCGCCGCGATGCCGCCGGCGGTCTCGGGCAGTGGCGGTCACTCGCAAACCTACGCCGCGGCGACAGCGCTCGTTCACGGCTTCGGGATCGCCGCAGATCGTGCGTTGGCAATCCTCGCCTCGGAATACAACCCTCGGTGCAATCCGCCCTGGTCCGAAAAAGAACTCCGGCACAAAGTCAATCAAGCGGCGACCAAACCGCATGATCGACCGTTCGGATGGCTGCGGGATGAATCATTGACAGAACCATCGGTTGATCCGGTCGACCTCAGCGCATTCATGACGAAGCCGATGGTGGTAGCGTCACTCGATGAGAAGCCTGGATCGAAGCTCACGACGACGCTCGATCCAGG
>JAGQPO010000187.1 GCA_020426665.1 Planctomycetales bacterium | reverse complement strand
TATTGAGACGTGGTATTTGATGGGGGAAGAACCGTCCGGAGGTGCCACGGCGCGATTTGTGGATTCATCAATGGAGCGTGTGCAGATCAGTTTGGACGGGTTCGATCCGTCCCGATTTGCCGTTCTGTGTAACGGCTATCGCGTGCCGATGCATCCCAGTGAAATTGCCGGTCGGTATTTGGCGGGAATTAAGTTCCGCGCCTGGCAACCACCACGATGTTTGCATCCGACGATCGGAATCCATACGCCGCTGCAATTTGATATTGTCGATCGATTCACCGAGCGCTCGATTGGGGGTTGCCGCTACTTTGTGTCCGACCCCAGCGGTCGTGCACACGACATCTATCCGGTCAATGCCAACGAAGCGGAGACTCGTCGGGCGGCAAGGTTCCACACACACACGCTGACCGGAGGTCGAATCGTGATTCCGGATTTGCCGCCCGTGCATGCACCGAACGATTTTCCGGTCACCTTTGATCTGCGGAAGACTCGGTAATCGGCTCGACGTCAACATTAACTTTCAAGGTGTTGGTTCCTCCACCGATCACAACACCTCGCATCGGGCTGACATCGTCGTAATCGCGCCCGACGCAAACTGGAATGTGATCGGACGTCACCAGACAGGCGTTGGTCGGGTCTAATCCCAACCATCCGATGTCCACACCACAATACACCTCCAACCATGCGTGAGATTCGTCGGCACCGACCAGTCGTTCTTTGCCGGGCGGCGGGACGGTTCTCAGATATCCACTGACATAGCGTGCCGCCAGTCCGATCGATCGAAAACATGCAATTCCGACATGGGCAAAGTCTTGACAGACGCCTGCCCGTAATTGAAAGGCCTGGTCGGTCGTGGTGTCGACGTTGGTCGCCGTCGTATCGTACTTGAAATCTTGGTGGATCCGGTGAATCAAATCCAATGCAGCGTCAACGATCCCGCGACCGGCCGGAAACGACGCCGCCGCATAATCGGCGTAACATGCCGCGGGTGTGATTCGCGGCGAACGAAAACGGTGTTCGTCAATTCGCGGAACCATCGCTTCGTGGGGATGACGGGCGAGCAATGATTCCCAGCTCACCGATTGTCTCGGTGCCCTGATCGCCGGCGACGTCAAACGCACACGACTTTCCGCTTCGACGATCAATGAATTGTGAGTCGCTTCGATCGAAAACGTGATCACACGATTGCCGAAATAATCCAAGTGTTCATGACGTGTCGTCGATGTCGGGTGGATCGTCAATCGCGTCATTTCACAACTGACGTTACCGCCGGTGACCGGCTGCATCCGCACTTGGTTTTGGCACACGGCAACGTTCTCGCTGTACCGATACTCCGTTCGGTGCGAGATTCGGTAGCGCAGTCCTTTTTGGTCGTCTTGGTTCATCGTCCGGTGCCGGTGAGGAACTGTTGAGACTCGGTATGAATCAGGTAACGTGCATTGACGCCTTCAGCGAGACGCGGCAAATCATTGGCAATTTGCTTGAGCAGCGTCTTGAGTTGATCGAGCGTCCCGTCTTGGCTGGTCTCGCAAAGTTTGATCGGATCAGCAGTGGTCACTCGGTACTGCAAATCGATCACAAGCCGTTGAATGGCGTCGAGACCCACCGGCCCTTCGACCGACGGCAACTTGTCCATCAACGTTGCGACTCGGTCGAGTTGGAACCGCAACGATCGGGGATTGGTTTCATCGGTCACAAGCAGGTCGATCACGGGAGCCAATCGCGTCAGATTCATGTAGCGTGAACGATAGGTCATCAAACTGTCGGTGATCTGCAACACCGCTTCACAGATCGGTTTTCCATTGTCTGTCGGCGGACACAACGTCGCGATCAGCAAATCGCAAGTATGCTCGGCGCGTTCCAAACGTCGGCCGAGTTCCAAGAACTGCCAAACGTGCGTCCGGACGACGCTCTCGTTTGTCAATCCTGCGAGTGCCAACAGGTCAACGATCAAACGACCCACACGTTCGATCGCCTCGCTGATGCTGATTTGATTCGCGTTGGTCCGTATGATCGGCTGCGTCGGCTCGGTCAATTCCTGGGAAGCCCGCTGGACAATTCGGAAAGCCTCGGAAGATAGTCGGTCGCGCACGGCAATCGTATTGCGCATCACCGCATCCATCGTCCGCACCAGACCGCGGGGCTGGTCACGATCCAAAATCGACATCGGAAGCGTTTGTTCAACGTGCGGCAAATTCGCTTGAAATGATTCGACGGCAAAACTTGCTTCGATCTGTCCCATCTTTGCCAGGGTGCGAATCAGCAGGCGGACTTCCGGCAACTTGTTCCAATTCTCTTCACCGGCGATCCGCGCCAGCGTGGTTCGCACCACGCGCGCGACCGCTTCAGCACGTTCGGCGTAGCGTCCCAACCAGTAAAGATGCTCGGCGACCCGGCTCGGCAGTTCGTTGCCGCCGCGACGAAGTTTGACAACGGTTTTGGAATCCGGAAGCAACGATTTGTGCTGATCGACGGGACTGTCACTGGTGACCCAGCAATCTTGCGTCATCTGCCCGCTGACCGGCGACCGAGACAATTCCAATTGATCATGTCCGACGCGAGCAAGGCCGCCGGGCAAGACGCTGATGCCGCCGGCGGTGGACAATTGAAACGACCGAAGCGTGACCTTTTGCGGTTCAATGGATTCTCCTGTCCAAACCGGCGTCTTGCTGAAATTCAATCGTTCTTGTGCAACATACGACGCGGGCTTTGCCGTCAACCCGCCGATAAATTCCTCTCGCTCACTTTGCGACAGCTCCGACAACACGATCGAGGCGCCTCCGGAAACGGCAAATGCATCGCGAAAATTCAACGTGTCCAAATGATTCATGACATAGCTGCGATGCTCCGGATCACCGCACCAATACGTCCGTGCTGAATTGAGTTGCAACTGATTGCCAAAGAAAAACTGGTGCGCGGCGTCCAAATACGGCAACAGCGCAGGCGTCTGGACCAACACGCTGCCAATCGTGTTGACGACCGATACGCTTTTGCGTCGCACACATCCCAGTAATCCGGTGATCCCTTCTCGCGACGTCGGGTCCAGCTCCAACGGGTCACAACGTCGATCCGACACGTGACGCCAAAGAACTTGAATCGGCTGCAATCCGCCCAGCGTTTTTAAATTCAACTCGCCGCCGCGGACCGCAAGATCGCTGCCCTGGATCAGTGTCAGTCCCAGGTAACGCGCCAAATAAGTATCTTCGAATTCGCGATAACTGCCGCTGGGCGGTGTCAATAACACGACGCGCGGGTTTTCGCGGTGAGTTGGTGCCAGCGAGAACAGGTGGTCTTTCAGTGATTCGAAAAAGGACGCCAACCGAAGCGTGTTACTTCGCCGAATCAACGTCGGCACGACCCGGCTGGTCACGACACGATTTTCCAGCAGATACCCCAATCCGCTGGGCGCACGCGTGCGGTCACCGGTGACTCGCCAAACTCCGTCCGAACCACGGGCCAGATCGGTCGCCGTGATGTGCAATTTCCTTTGCGAACCTTCCAGGTCGTGGTAGGTTCGATTGAACGATGGATTGGACCACAACAATTCACCGGGAATCACGCCTTCGCGAATCAACCGTTGTTCGCCAAGCAAATCGGTCAGTACGGTTTCCAGCAAACGCGTGCGTCCGGCCAGCCCCGCCGAAAGCGTCTTCCACTCGGCTGCCCCGATGACAAACGGAACAACTGACAATTTCCACGGCCGGTCTCGCCCCTCGGACGTTTCGTCGGCGTGAAAGGTGACACCGTTCTCGCGGACAAACTGTTCGATCGCGCCGGTCCGCTCTCGCAGCGCCCGGCGCCCCAACGCGTTATACTCTTCCGTCAGCAGCGACCAGTGGGGGCGTACGACACCATCGGCACTGCACCGCTCATAAAAGTCGTGAGTGGCAAGAACCTGGTCATTCCACACCGAATTGGCTTGGAGCGTGGTGTTCAATCGGGTGCTATTCCCAGCAGCATGATGACGAAGGACGGATCGAGGTACATCATAACCGCCGCCGACAAATCGTCGATGGCAAGCATTAAAGTCGTCCCAGCGACAAAATTCGGCGATGCCCCGCAAAGTCTTTGATGAACCTCAAATCGCCGAGTTCACTGATCTGATCGGCAAGCTCTTCGCAGGCGTCGGCGATCATCGGACTGAGTTCGATAATCAATCGACCGCCCGGATTCAGCCGCCCGTATGACTCGGCCAGCAGGCGTTTGATGACCTCGGTACCGTCATCACCGGCGACCAGCGCCGACCTGGGTTCATGGTCACGAACCGAGCGATCCAATTCAGCATATTCTTGCTCGCTGACGTAAGGCGGGTTGCTGCAAATCAAATCGAACGTTTCCGGTGTGCCGACATCGGCCAACAAGTCACAAGCGACAAATTCGATTCGATCGGCAACCTCGTGCTTGTCCGCGTTCCAACGAGCGACCTCCAGTGCCCTCTGACTGATGTCGGTTGCGATGACGCGGGCGGTCGGGCAATGGAGTGCGATGGCAATGGCGATCGCGCCGGACCCCGTTCCGACATCGGCAACCAACAACGGACGGTCGGCGGACTTGATGGACTTTGCGCAATCAAGCGCTTCGATCACCAAGTGTTCGGTTTCCGGCCGCGGAATCAACGTGTGTTCATTGACCCGAAATCGCAAAGAATAAAACTCTTTGTAACCGACCAGCAACGCGACGGGCGTCCCTTCACCTCGCCGGCGCACCAGTTCGCGAAACGCCGCACGCTGTTCTTCGCCAGGCTCCTCTTCGAACGCGGTGTATAACTCGATGCGACTGCACCCTCTCGCGTGGGCGAGCAGCACCTCGGCGTCAAGCCTGGCCGAACCGCTGCCGCGTTTTTGGAAGAACTCCGTCGTCCATTGCAGCAACCGCAGCACGGTCCAGCGTTGTTCAGAAGCTTGCGTGTCAGCCATCAATCAATCATGTCCCCGCGTAGTTGATCTCGGTCGTATTCAATCAACGCATCGGTCACAGCCGACAAATCACCGGCCATGATTTGATCCAGCTTGTACAACGTCAAATTGATTCGGTGGTCGGTCAGTCGGTTTTGCGGAAAGTTATACGTTCGAATGCGCTGACTGCGGTCGCCTGATCCGATCAACCCCTTTCGCTGCTCGGCCTGCTTGGCCGCCTCCTCTTCGCGTTTCTTTTCGTAGATCCGCGCCTTGAGAACTCGCAAGGCTTTGGCAAGGTTTTTATGCTGGCTCTTTTCGTCCTGGCACTGCAC
>JAGQPO010000186.1 GCA_020426665.1 Planctomycetales bacterium | reverse complement strand
GTTCCGAGATAGCGCCCATCGCGGATTGATCGGGCGCGCTAAAACAAAACTCGACATTTCCCCAATGCCGACGATTCAGCGTGATCGGTACTGTGATCGCATCAATTCCACGGCTGTCGGTCGCAAGCCGATCCCAAAGGTCACCGTGGTGCCCGGCATCCACTTTTAGGGGGCCAAAATTGCTTCGTACACCGACTGAAATTAAATCTTCGTCGCGATCCACCAAAGTCTCGATGGATGTTCTAAGGTCGACCCATTGCTGTTTTCGGACATGCGCTGCTGCATTGATTGCGACCGCCTCACTCAGTCGCCGTCGTGAATCACTTTTGATCTTTCCCACGTCGGGCAACAACCCCAACCAATGGCTAGCCAAAATCAGACTGGCCCCAAGGCAGACCAACCCAAATGCTAGGCGAATCGATTGGAGATAGACCCTACCCAAGGTGCGGATACCGCGGAAATAGAGGAAAGATGGACCATTGAGCGCGACATCGCCCTGCATCGAGCCAAGTTTTGCTCGCCCCTACTGCGGCGGCGGCGGCGAATCGTTTTCAAGTCCGATGGCACACCAAAAGAAATCCGGATTGCACAACATTGACTGGTAGTGCCGGTTGTGCCTGCGAACTTCAACCCAAGATTCGATTTCTGCGAAACGGCTTGCCTTCAAGATGCCTCGCTCCATCGCTCCGCATTGGGGGCGTGTGTCGGCCATTGGGGAGGGGTTGGATGGAAAGCTTTAACGACGATTCGGGTAATCCCGNNTCCCAGCTATGGCAGGCTGTGCCATCATTTTTGGGCGCCGCGAGAGCAATCCATCTAACAACTGCAACCGATTGCCAATAGTGCGTCTTGAAATGTGGTGCGCAAGGTGCGCATTTGTGTAGCGATCATTTGAGAATCTGATGCCAAGGATGGACCTGAGGCCAAGAGCAGTCATCGCGATCGTCATGGTTTATTCCATGTCGATCTGGCGATGCGTATCGGCCGATCCGGCATCACAAGGCGAATACACGCCACCTTCGCTGAATTCGTCTCAATCGACAACGGCAGTGTCGCCACCGGTTGGCAGCCTTCCGCGCCGGTTTCCTCCGGCTCCGTTGAAAGAAGTCGCCGATCCTACAGCTGATTTGGAGCTTCCGCCGATGAAATGGTGGGACGAACGAATCACACAGCAGGTCTTGGAACGCCAGCGCTGGGTATCGTTCGACTTAGAAACTGTCTTACTGGATACATTGGCCAACAGCCCTCGAATCCTAAGTGTCAGTTTCCAGACAAGTTCAACCTTCCAGCGAGTCATCCAACAGGATGCGGCGTTTGATTCGACGGTGCTGTTGAGTAGCAATCTTGGCGCGACAAACGATCCCGTCGGTAATACGCTGACGACCGGCGGCGCGCCTCGGCTTCGCGAAAACTCGCTGAACTTTCGTGGCGGGGCGAAGAAGACGACGCGGCAAGGTACCGAATTGGAATGGACCCAAGAGATCGGCTTTTTGGACAGCAATAGCTCCTTTTTTGTGCCGCGCGACCAGGGCAACGCGCGATTGAGTCTGGGGCTGACCAAGCCATTGTTGTCGCGCGGCGGACGTTACTACAACGAGCGGCTTGTGACTCAAGCACAAATCGAAAGCCGGGTCGCGTGGCAGGACATGCGCGGCGCGGTGGAACAGCGGATCGCAGACGTTATCGCCGCCTATTGGAAACTATACGAAATCCGAGCCCAGTTGACCCAGCAACGTGAGTTGCTGGCACGCAGCCAGTATCTGGAACGAGTCCTGGTCAGCCGCAAAGACTTTGACGCCGCGCTGATCGAAATCACCAAAGCCAAGCAGCGTGTCGCACGCCGCGGTGACCAGCTGATCGATTTGGAAGCCGAGTTGTTGAAACAGCAAGCACGTCTGGCGGCACTGGTCGGAAGCGACGCAATGATCGGCGTCGAGAATGACTTGGAACTGATCCCCATCGCTCGTCCGGTCATCGTCGACACCCAATGGGCGCTTCGCGATGCCGTCAGCCAAGCGCTCGAAAACCGCCCGGAAGTTCGAGCCGCCACCCATGACGTCGAACTCTCGGCGTTGGAATTACAGGTCACCCGGGTCGAGTTGGAACCACAGCTCAATTGGGTCTTCAACGGCTACCTGTCACAGCTCAATGGCGGGAGCAAGATCGCTAAATCATTTGGACAACAATTTGAGAATGCACCTGGCATCTCAACCGGTATCGAATTCGAAGTCCCACGAGGCCGGCGCGCATTCCGAGCCCAACACCGCGAGGCGTTGTTGAAAGCTAAACAACGAAACGAGCGGCTTCGTGAAGTGATCCAGCAAACGCAATTCGATGTCGAAACGGCTTTGATCGACCTGTCGCGATTTCAAAAACAACTGACCAGCAAGCGTAATGTTCTGGCCTCAGCGATTACGGAAGAGAATATCCTGACGGTTCAGTGGCGAATCATCGGCGGTGATGATTCCCGGGTCGGCATCATGTTGGAAAACCTGTTGGATGCACAACAACGTCGCACCGACGCAGAGAAAGACCTTGTGGCTGTCGAAGCCGCTTACATGATCGCACAGGTTCAACTGCAACGGGCGATGGGCACACTGCTGATCAACGAAGGAATACGGCCTCAACAGATCCATTGCAGTGGTGAAATTGACTTCGTGCGTGACGAGTATCAAGCAGACGCGTCCGAATCGATCATTCACCACGAACCAATCCAATCTCAACAGGAATTGACCAGCCCGTTGACCGAAACCGGCGCCCCAAATCCCGCCCGAGACTGGCCCAGCTACGCTGAAACCGCGCCGGCGACAAACCCGCAGCCCAGCTTTGAATTGCCCTCCCAGGACGTCGTCCCGCAGGACGCAGTCCCGCCAGACACGGTCAAGTCAAACACAGTCCAAACGAACGCTCCCGTGCGTCTGCCTCCGATCGCCAACCGTGTCCTCGTCGAAGGCAACGTTGGCAATGGCAGGGCGGATCATCGAGAGCCGAGTCAATGGTCCGGGTCAAGTGCTCGATTACAGATGCCTTCGTATGTGGAACCGAACATCACTGAAAACCCATTGCAAGCCGAGCGTCCGACCTGGCAGACTCCGGCGCAGGGTTGGACACGTTAGTTTTCATTTGACATCGATTTGTTTTCATTACACCAACATCCTAAAGCTCTCGAACCAAAAAACAAAAACCCGGTTCACGATATGAATATTCAACAGAGCCAAACGCATTGCAGTGTGCCGAAATCCAAATCGAACGCGCCGACGATCGTTTTGGCAGTCATCTTGGGCATGACTTGTATCGTACCGGCCATCCTGTATGCGCAAGACCAGGGTGGCGTAACGACAACGTCCCGGACCCCCGCGGGTTATCGGGGAGGTACGCTGACCATCGATTACGAAGGCTTCACAACGCCGCGATTTGATATTCTCGTCGCCGCGACGGAAATTGGCAGACTGGAGGAGGTAAATGTCGAAATCGGGGATCGAGTTAAAGCGGGAGAGATGATCGCGAAGCTGGAAGACGGATTGCAATTGGAAGCCGTTGCCACCGCCCAATGGCGCGCTCAAATGCGGGGTGAAACCAACGCGGCCAAGGCCGAAACCGCTCTGATGAAATTGAAATTGGATCAATTGCAATCACTGGAAAACCAGCGGATCACGCGTCCTGACGAACTGAAACGGGCGATTGCGGATTGGGAAATCGCAAAGTCACGGGAGCTGGCGGCGACGGAACAGGACCAACTAAGAAACCTTGAACTATCCCGTTACCAATTGCAGCTGCAGCGGCGCAAAGTTTTGGCGCCGATGGACGGAGTTGTTGCCGAATTGTTTCACGCGCCTGGCGAATACATCACACCGGCCGATCCGGCCGTCATTCGACTTGTCGTGTTGGACCAGTTGTACGGCGTCTTCAACGTCCCCGTCGAAGAGATGGGAAAGATTCAATTGGAAGACCGAGTGGCGGTGTTTTTGATGAGTGCATCAAAGAGTGTTACCGGGACTGTCGCGTCGATCGCACCGGACATTGACGGAGAAAGCGGGACGATCAAAGTCAGAGTGCTGTTGGATAACGAAGACGGCCAATTGCGAAGCGGAGATCGTTGCCGAATGCAGCCGGCTCGAACCCGGACCACAATGCGAACACCGCAGCGGATCTCCACGCGAAATCCATCGATTCACATCGGCGAATACGGGCACAGTGAGGTTTCAGGGGTACGATGAACGTTCGTCGCGTTTCACCACCGATCCCGGCTGAAAAGTCCGCGGTAGCCAGCGATGCCCAAGTGTCGCTGGAAAGTGAAGCTGCGCGCGTTCAAGATCAATGGGCAAAAACTCTTGGGTTAATCGAAGTTGCCGGCGAGGCCAAAGACCAAAACGAATGCGTGGTCGCCATGGTTGGCTATCTTGCCAATCAATTTCCGGGAAGCAGCGTTCGATGTGGCATTGGGACAACGCGACTCCGCCGGTATTTTGATAGCCGCCTGGGTTGGCTCGGGCCGGCAAGTGATCTGTTCCAAATGGGATGTGAGGTTTGGGAAGAGGATGCCGCAACTTTGCCCGGCCGACCGGCGATACCACCCCAATCAAGTACAACATCAACTTCGACTTCGATCGAATCGTTGCGATTGAACATTGATGACGACGTGAGGTTAGGACGTTGCGTTTTGTGGATCGACAACGTTGATCTGGCTGCCGCAGACCGTGTTTGGTTGCGCCGTGCATTGCCGGCTTTACGCTCGATCATGTGGAACCGGCGTGGCGGATTAATGACGGATCTGGTCCATGGACTTGCCGCCAGCGGGTTAACCACCCGAATTTACCTGGGGCTTGCCACGTTATTGTTGGTCCTGCTTACCATTTGGCCTGTCTCGTATCGAGTTCGTTGCACCACGGTCGTTCGCCCCAAACTTTCGCGGATCATCTCGGCGCCGTTTAACGCAACGCTGTTGGCGACTCATGTGCAACCTGGCGACACGGTGCAGGCAGGCAGTCCGTTGATCTCGCTCGACGGGCGGCCTTTGCGATTGGAGCTGGAGTCGATTCAGGCTCAAATCGGTCAAGTCAGCAAGGAACGCGACATGGCGATGCACGGTGGGAGAGTTGCCGAAGCTCAGCAAGCCGAATTGCGCATTCGTGAATTGAGCCGCCAACGCGATTTGCTAAACAGTCGTCTGCAACGACTGAGTGTCGTCAGCCCGATCGACGGCGTTGTCGTGCTGGGCGATTTGAATCGTTCAATCGGTGCTCCACTTGAAACCGGACAGGCCGTTTTGGAGATCGCCCCGCTTTCACAGATGGTCATTGAATTGGAAATTCCTGACTATGAAATTGGTTACGTCGACAAAGGAACGATCGCGCGGGTGCGAATGGACGCCGGCGAAAGCGAACCGATCGAAGCAGCAATCGACGTGATCTATCCAAATGCGGAGCTTCGATCCGACCAGAATGTATTTGTGGCAAAGATCGACGTCAGCAATCGTGACGGAAGTTTGCGACCGGGAATGCGGGGAGACGCTATTGTTTACGGACCGATTCGACCTTGGCTTTGGTCGTTGGTGAGATCCGGATGGGAAAAGACGTTGTGGTGGATCGGATACTGAGGCGTCAAAATGGACCGTCCAAACACAGACGCAAAACAAACCGGTGTATCTGATCATGCGATGGCGGTTGTAATCCAAATCGATCCCGCAATAGAATTTTCACAGCGTTCCGGCGGCGGTGAGTCAGCATACATTGCAAATGACCGACGAACTGGCAAGTTCTATCGGTTTGGAGTTCGCGAATACCACGTCGTGACTCTGATGGATGGCCGTCGAACACTGGACGAGATCTGTGACCAACTCCAACGCGACGGTTTGGATTGGACGAAAGTAGACGTGATCGCATTTGTCCGCGAGCTGACCCAACACCAATTGGCGAGTGCCGTTACACAACAACCAACGGAAACACAGCAAGGCGGAATCGTCGCGCGGCACGCCGGACCCGCACATGAAACTCGTTCAGCACCGAAACCTGCAAACAAGAAAAACCAACCGAGTGCTCGCGGTCGCGTGCTGCCGGCGGTTCTTAGAATCATGGGCGGCTTGCTGTCACAACGATTTGCATTGGCCGACGGTGATCGTGTCGCGGCAAGATTGTTGCCAACATTTGGGTTTGTATTCTCCCCGATCGCGACCGCGATTTGGGTTGTTGTCGTCGCATTAGGCGTTGGGATCGTATGGAGCCACTCCGAAGCGTTTTCTGCGGAGGTCAGAAGAGTTTTTGACCAGCAGCTGTGGATCGTCTTAGCGGGTCTGTGGTTCGTCTTGAAGATTGTTCACGAATGTGGACACGCGGTTTGTGCGAAACGGCACGGCGTTCGTGTCGGCAAGATGGGCGTCATGTTCTTTCTGTTCGCCCCTCTCGCCTATGTTGATGTCACCGATGCATGGAAGCTTGTCAGGCGACGTGATCGAGTTCAAATCGCGCTGGCAGGTGTCTATGCCGAGTTGGCGATCGGCGCTGTTGCTGCGTTGTTGTGGTGGGTTTGTCCGGTCGGTTTTACGAAGCACCTTGCCGCACAAGTGTTCTTAGTTGCCGGCCCGGCAACGCTTTTGGTCAACGCAAATCCACTGCTACGGCTTGACGGTTATTACGTGTTGAGCGACTTGTTGGAGATACCCAATCTTAGGGCGCAGGGCAGATCAAGACTGGGGGCGATCATCGAATACGCACTGTTCCAAATTCCACTTCCGGCATCCAGGTTGGTTGGATGGCGAAGAACCGTTGCCGTGGCGCACGCGTTTTGTTCAGTGATCTTTCAAGTGGTTTGGATGTCGGGACTGGTCATTGCCATTTCGGCATGGGCAAAGGGCCTAGGAATCATCATCGCAATCGCCGCGACGGTGATGTGGGGCGTCTTTCCATTGATGCGTTGGATTCACCGAATCTGGACACTCGATCCGATGAACGGATGGAGGTTTAACCATTACCAGCGCCGCATGATCGCATTTGGCAGTGCAGTTTTCTTGGCGGTTCACTACGCGGCCGTCAGCACTTCGCCGCTTGCCAGACGAGTTCCGGTCGTCGTGCGGTTTCAAAATGAACAGATCGCGCGGGCTCCGGTCGATGCATTCGTATCATCAATCTTTGTCCGCTGCGGAGATCGTGTCGATCGTGGGACGTTGTTGATGGAGCTCGAGCAACCAGAGCTGATTCTAAAACGTGACCAATTGATGGACCGTCGGGACGTGGAATTGGCCAAGTCGATCCAGTTTCGGCAACGCGGTGAAGTGGCAATGTCCAAGGTCGCGAAAGAAAATGCGGAAAGTTTAGAGCGTCAGCTGCAAGAGATCGGGGAACAAATCGATAGTCTTCGTGTGATTGCCAACAGGGAAGGGAAAATCACATCGCCGGCAACGGATCATCTGCTCGGCAGTTTCGTTGCCCAGGGTGACGAATTGCTGCGAGTTTCAGATCCCCAGGAAAAAGAGGTGTTGGCGATTGTTGCCGAAGACAGCATGGAAGCATACAAAAAGGCGTCGGCAGATGGGCGAAACGCACAGATTCGATTGCGTGGTGGTGTTGTGATCACGGCCCCGCTGAAGGATTTGCAACCATCGGCTAGCCGCGTTTTGCCACATCCGGCACTCGCAGTGACTGCGGGCGGTCCGCTGGCGGTGCAGGTTTCACAACACTCCGATTCGAGCGAATTGGTGTATTCCCAATTGCAGTCGGTGTTGCCGTTGGATGCATTGACCAGTTTGTCGGTTGAATCAGGACAAATCGGGCGACTAACAATTCCTGACGATCGCACCATCGTAGCCAGACTGTGGGAACACTTCGAAACAAAATGAGCATGCCGCAACGATGAACGACATCTCTTTTGCCGCATCAGGTTGCGAGCCGAGCGAGACGTCGACTTCAATGCGAGCGTCGGTTAAGGGATCGCTGGGGCGTCAGGTGTTTACGGCGATCGCGCGACTTTTGTGCCTGGCCAGTGTATTGACGACGGTTCTTACATTCGGTGCACGCTACTTTTGGGTTTCAGAATTACTTGCAAATCTGCGAATCCAGCAGGTGATTGCCATCACCGTCTCGCTCGGTTTATCGCTTGTACTGCGCCAATGGAGATTAAGCGCTTTGACAGCGGTTTGCTTGTTGATACATCTGCTTACGATTGTTCCGCAGGTTGCTTTCAACGGTACGGAGGGGCGTGATCTGGACAATCCAATTCGCGTCATGTCGATGAACGTTTTGACAAGCAATCGGTCTTTTGAGTCAATCGCGAATGAAATCAGACAGGTCGATCCAGATCTGATTGCGGTGATCGAAATGAGTTCCGAATTGCGTGAATACATGGAACGTCATTTCGTCGATCATTTCCCATATTCTGTTACCCATGCCGAAGACTTTGGGAACTTTGGTATCGGCATTTTTAGCAAATTTCCGCTATCTGAGACTGACGTGTTTCGATTGAATGAAGACATTCAATCGATCGAAGTTCGTTGCAACGGTAGGCGGATCATCGCGACGCATCCGATACCGCCGATGGGCGATCGTCTGTTCCGTTCACGCAATGAGCACTTACAACTGTTGGCTAAAAGGACTCAGCAGAGCCTTACTGAATCACCACAGATACCAGTCATTGTGATGGGAGATTTTAATTTGACGCCATGGTCACCACATTTCCTCGATTTCGAATCCACGTCAGGACTTCGCCGAGCCAAACAGGGTGTCGGATTGACTCCGACCTGGTACGCCCGCGGTGCAAGTTTTCCGATGGGATTGGTCATTGACCATATGTTTGTCAGCGGCGTCTTGCAAATTGACGAGTACCACGTCGGCGAAGACATCGGATCGGATCACCGAAGCGTCAGCATGCTGATCGGCACGCGTCCACGATCGGGAGGCGATTAAGAGCAGTCCCGAGGAAAGCTGCCCGATTTGAAAGCTTCAAAAGCGCTAGTTTTGAAGATCCACTATTGCATAGCGCATTGCCTGCCGCTTTTGTCGACGTTAGTCCCTGATGCCTAAAACAGTTGATGGAAGTCGGGCGTAAGTTCCGGATCCGCCTCGTTAAAGGGGGCGAAGAATGAAGGGGCGGTGAACATCGCCGTGATTGCAGCGTCGGTTCGCAGGGCTAGTTCGCCTTCTGTGTTGGCGTTCGTTTGATTCAAACGCCCAATTTCATTGATCACCGTCAGTGCGTCCATCGAGCTGATCAGTTCGTCGCCTTGGACATCAAGCGCCAAACCGGTCGCCTGTGCTTCGTCAGCGATGGTCGATCGGTTTCCAAATCGTCCCAAGAAATTGATAACCAATAGCGCGTCCAACGGCGAAACACTACCGTCACGATTGACATCGGCGCTTAATTGCGAGTTTTGCAAACTGACGCTTCGCGTCGAACATGATGCCAAGACGCCGCTGCAGATGTCTGCAACTGGATCAAACAGCGAAATCGTAATCGTCGCAATTGGATCCGTAGCACTAAACGCCACCCCAAGCGTTTGACCCGTCGGCAATCCCACGCCGACAAAATCATCCAGTCCGGTGTGACGGTGGATCAGTCCGTTCTCGTCGGTTGCAATCCCACCGGCGGTTGTAAACGCGGCGCCGGCGTCCGGATCATTGATTTCGGTTCCGGCGTCCAGAATGTCTCGTCCATAAAGTGTGATCTGTCGCGCGCCATGGAAGTTTCCCAGCGAGTCAAATAGTTCGTATTGTCGTGAATTTCGGTTGGCCAGGAATGCGTCGTTGGATGGAATCACCATGGTTGCAAAACTGAAGAAACGATTTTCGTTCGCACGGTCTACCTCGATGACCTGGAACGATGATTCACCAGACTCGAACACTGGTGCGCCGGGAAATCCTGATGGTGCGGTAATGACTGATCCAACACCTGTTGATTCCGCCAAGAATCGTGCGACAAGTTGGCTCGGGTCGCCTTCCTCTGCAATTAATTCCAATCCACCAAACTGGGAAGCAGAAACTCCGCCGCGAGCGACTTCAAAACCTCCGTTGTGAAATCCGACCCAGAATGGAGTTTGCGAAAGTCCTGTTGCGGGAGTCAGAGTTTGAATCTCAACCTTCAATCGGACGCCAACATCGACGATAAAGTCACCGGTATCGACAAAACCGCTATCGTTCCCAAGTGTGTCGAGAACTTGGCCTGGGGAAATGCTGACGTTGTACGACCCGTTATTGCGTGCGGTGAACTGACCGTCCGGTGTCGCAACGGTATACAGAACCGTTACCGATTGTGGAGCATTCTCGGCGTCCGATTGGATGACCGCGTCGGTAACAATCAACGCAGCTCCGAGCGGTCCCGTGACACGGATATCATCGGTATTGATCGAGGTGGTGTCGACTCCCGAGGGATCACTGTAGGTAATTGCAATTTGGTGGTCGGGGGTGCCAGCGACGGTGACGTCGGAACCGGACAACGAAGCGATTGGACCGTGATGGTCTAAAGGTACCGCAGTGGAGCCGACACTCCCGATGGTGATTCGGGCAACCGGGGTTTGGGCGAAAAATGCAGACAACAAGTCACTTCCGGTGGCCAAGGGAGTGCCGATAAATTCATCCAATCCCGAATGACGTCGAATCGGTTCGTTCTGATCGATCCCGACGCCGCCGAGTGTCGAGAACGGCGCTCCGAATCCGACCGCGTTCTGTTCCGTACCGGCATCCCATATGTCGCGGCCATAGACCGTGATGGTGCGCTCGCCCAAAAAGAATCCGTGTTCGTCAAATAGCTCGTAGGCGCGGGGATTGAAATTCCCAATGAATGCGTCGTTGGATGGGATAATCATACTGGCGAAGCTGAAGTATCGGTTCGCATTGGTATCGAAAACGTCCAACGTACCGGAGGCGACTTCGCCGGGCTCGAAGACCGGCGCGCCCGCAAATCCGTCGGGTGCCAGAACCACCGAGTCGGTACCGCCCGACTCACTGGCGAACCGGCTTACCAGGCCGCTGGCGTCGCCTTCTTCGGCGATCGATTCGAGTCCCGGATAGTCGGCGGCGATCCCGCCTGCCGCTGCGATCGCAAAGTTGCCTTCGTGGACGGCTACCCAGAACGGAGTTTCGGTCAAGCCGCCGACGGGAAACAGATTCTCAATGGTGATTTCCAATTGCACGGGCACAAGGATTTCGAACGATCCCAGTGCAGCAGAATCGGACAGGTTGCCCAACGAGTCACCAACTTCATTTGCAACCAGGGTCACGAAGTACAATCCATTGTCAAAGGTCGATAGCGGTTGACCGCTCGCCGTCGCGACTGTGTACGTTGCTGTTACGGTTCGATTGATTTGGCCCTGAATTGCATCTGTCGTCACGCCAACCACTTGTAGCGCATTACCACCGAAACCTTCAATGACGAGATCGGAAAGATCAATACTGGTGACGTCGACTCCGGACGCGTCGCTATAGGTCACACGTACTTCGTGCGTCGCTTCGTCGGTGGAGGTAAGGTCTGTCGCGTCAATCGTCGCTAGTGGGCCGTCAAGGTCGATTGGGGCACTGGGTATGTCGGCCAAACTGATCGTAAACCGACCGATCGGAGTCATTGGCTTAAACGCCCTTACCAAGTTTTCGCCTGTTGGCAGTCCGGTTCCAATAAAATCATCCAAACCATCGTGCCGATGAATAACGCCGCCTTCATCCGTTGCGGTTCCACCTTCGGTGCTGAATGCCGCACCGCCAGAGGGAAGATTAACTTCGGTTCCTGCGTCCCATATGTCATGGCCATATATTGTGAAAGTGCGTGCACCGGTGAAGTTGCCAAAGCGATCGAATAGTTCGATTCCACGCGGATCCAGGTTCGCAATGAATGCGTCATTCGATGGAATGATCATACTGGCGAAACTAAAGAATCGATTGCCGCGGGGGTCCGCGATATCTAGCATTGCCGTTGCCGATTCGCCCGGCTCAAAAACGGGAGCTCCCGGAAATCCGTCAGGCGCAAAGAGAACGGTTCCGTTGCCCGCGTTTTCCGCATTAAAACGGGAGATCACTCCACTGACGTCACCTTCCTCGGCCAAGTCCTCTAGCCCGCCAAACGTTGATGCCGAAACCCCCGCCTGCGCTACCTGAAAGGTGCCGTTGTGTGCGCCGACCCACACCGGAGTGTTTATCAATCCGCCCGGGTCTGCGAGATTCTCGAACGTTACAGTCAACTGTACCGGGACATTCACTTCAAAGTCACCTAGAAGTTGAAGGTCGGCCGAGTGCCCGAACGAATCGATCACTTCGTTTCCCAGCAGCACGACACTGTAGGTTCCGTTATCAACTGCGGTGAACGAACCCGATGACGGCGCGACGCGAAAGGTTGCAGTAACTTCATGAGGAATTGTTCCGGGGCCAGCATCGGTTGCAACCGACAAGACATCCAGCTGGGTCAAAAGCGGTCCGGTGATCCTAATGTTTTCAGCACGTATACTTGTGGGGTCGACGCCGGACGGGTCACTGAAAATCACGTTGAATTCGTGCCAATCTGCTCGAGACGATAGCGCCATTGAATGCAGTTCCGTGAGCGGCCCTGATTGATCCACCGGTAAACTCGGACTTGAAGCTCGCGCAATCGTAATTCTGGCAATCGGAGTGTTTAATCCGAATGCTTTACCGAGCGTTCCGCCAGTCGGCAGTCCGGCTCCTACAAAGTCGTCAAGCCCATTGTGTTGCTCGACAAACCCGCCCTCGTCGATCGCTGTGCCCCCGAGCGTCGTGAACGCAGCGTCGCCTGACGGGTTGTTGACTTCCGTTCCGGCATCAAAGATTTGCGAACCGTAGATGACGATTGATCTTGCGCCCAAAAAATCGCCTGCGCTGTCGAACAATCGGATCGACATCGGATCGACATTGGCGATGAAGGCGTCGTTTGATGGAATGACCATCGACGCAAAACTGAAAAACTGGTTTTGCAACGTATCGTCAACAACCAACTGGGTTGTCACGGATTCGCCTGGTTCAAAGATCGGGGCTCCGGCAAATCCAGCCGGAGCGGTGATGACGGTGTCGTTTCCATTGTTTTCCGCGGCGAATCGCGAGACGACGCCAGACGCATCGCCCTCTTCGGCCAGCGTCTCCAATCCACCGAACGCCGACGCGGCCACTCCAGGGCTTGCCAGGTCGAACGAACCGTCATGAACTGCGACCCAGTAGGGAGTTTGCGAAAGACCATCGGCATCGGCGAGGTTCTCGATGGTAATATCCAATGTTTCAGCGGCCAACAGTTGCCGGCGCTCTAGAGGCTCGAACTGTGGTCGCGCGCGCCACAACCCGCGATAAGATTTAATCGAAGTATTGGCAGGATGAAGTTTTCGTTTTTGGGGAACACGCTTGCGCATCGAGTTGAACCTTACGATAAATTCTTAGATTAGATTGGCCAATTGGGTTTAACGCGCCTCTGGCGTCGTCCGCCGCATCGTTGGTCGTTTCTGCGATTACAAATTCACACTGCATTTTCAGAAAAAGAAAGAATTCCTCGAATGCACCGACTTTCAAACTCCCAGGACGAAAGCTGTGAGTGGGTCGACCAATACGGCGATGCGATGTACCGGTATACGCTGGCCCGGACGGGTGACCGAGGTGTTGCGGAAGAGTTGGTTCAGGAAACGTTTTTAGCCGCGATTGCTGGGAAAAGTGGCTTCAAAGGCGAATCAAGCGTCTCGACGTGGCTGTTCGCGATCTTGAAACGAAAAACGGCTGACTATTTTCGCCGACAGAACAATCACAACGAAGCGATGGTCGGCGACGACACCCTGCAAACCATACCAACGTCGCTTGACCGCTCAGTTCATTGGCGGGACGATCCGGCTGCAATTTTCGAAGACCAAGAGTTTTGGAAAACGTTTGATCGCTGTGTCGAAAAACTGCCCAACAAGTTGTCCGAAGTGTTTATCCTGCGCGAGGTGAATCAGTATTCTGCGAAAGAAGTTTGTGAACTCTTGGGGCTAGGGGCGACGAATCTATCGATGCGTCTTCACCGCTGTCGGCTGGCGCTCAGGGAGTGTTTGAACCGAAATTGGTTCGATGACAAGGGAAAGTGATAAGAGTGGCAACGTTCTTAAGACGACTGTTAAAGATTTTGACATTAAATTGCGACGAGGCGTCGCTATTAATGTCCGACTCTTTTGATCGAAAGTTACAACTTGACGAACGTCTTGCACTTCGCGGACATTTGTTGGCGTGTTCGGCGTGTCCAAAGTTGCAACACCAATTACGCGTGGTTGTGCAAGCTAGTCGCAGGAGATCAAACGAGCCCGACGTCGTTGATGACGAGACCGGTGCGTCGGGATCAAGTGAAATGACGCGTGATCAACATCTAAGCGACGACGCAAAGGATCGGATCAAAGCACTTCTGAGTGAACCCGGGCGGATGATCGATGATCAGCAACAATGAGGAAACCGACACACCTTTTTTAGCGGCTCTTTCGCAAATAAGTCGGTAAAGTCTGGTTTTAGGGTATCGGAACTCGTCAAGAGTTTCGGTCGCAACCAGGGATCGTCGAAAGTCTTGACGACTTCCGCTACGGCCTGAATCCTATTTCTGACTTGTGACGAAGCAGTAGGTTTTCTAAGTGGCCGGAAGTCAACGGGCAAAATATCACGTACCGATATGGTTTGATCCGGCCGGTCTGCCGTGGTCACCGATCAGCCCGTGTTGATGCCGCACGATAGAGCCGTCGACCAAATAAATGGTTTCTTCCGCCAGATTTTCGGCAAGGTCGCCGATTCGTTCCAGGTGTCGGGAAGCACTGAAGCAATGCATCGCCGGTTCGATCAAATCGTGCTTTTCCTTCATCAATTCTTGAAGTTGCTCGATGATCTTGCGATTAAGTGCATCGATGGAATCGTCCATCCTGATGACTTCGACGGCCATTTTGGCGTCACTGGTGACAAACGCGTCTAGCGATCGTCGGACCATTTTGACCGTTGCGTCGACCATTTCGTTCATCGTCTCTGGAACCGCAAATTCCGGGAACGACGCCATCGCCTTTGCGCGTTCCGCGATGTTGCATGCGGTGTCGGCCATTCGCTCCAATTCGCCGTTGACCTTGACGACCGTGATCAACCACCGCATGTCTCCGGCAACAGGCTGGTGAAGCGCTAGCAACTTCAAGCACTCCTCCTCGATTTTGATATCCGTCACATCGACGATCTTATCATTGTCGACAACACGTTCGGCAAAATCGACGTTTCGCTCGACTAACGCGCGAATCGACATCTGGATCATTTGCTCGACGACCGTGAATTGGCCGACCAATTGACCGCGTAGACTTTCCAGTTCCCGCTGAAGATGTTTTGACATCACGTGGCTTATCCAAATTTACCGCGAACGTAGTCGTCGGTTTGTTTGTTTTTCGGAAGAGTAAATACCTGTTCGGTATCGCCTGATTCGATCAGCTTTCCCTCAAAGAAGAAAGCCGTCTTGTCGCTGCAACGCGACGCTTGTTGCATGTTGTGGGTAACGATCACAATCGTGTACTGGGATCGTAGTTCAAAGATCAAATCTTCGATCGCGAGCGTGCTGGAGGGGTCCAAAGCACTGCAAGGTTCATCCATCAACAATACTTCTGGCCCCACTGCGATCGCCCTTGCGATGCATAGTCGTTGTTGCTGGCCACCCGAAAGCCCGAGCGCCGGTCCGTGTAAGCGATCTTTGACTTCATCCCAAACGGCAGCCTTCTGCAACGACCATTCGACCAGTTCGTCCAATTCTGATTTGGTGGTCTTCATGTGCAGACGCGGACCAAATGCAACGTTGTCGTAGATGCTTTTGGGAAAGGGGTTTGGTTTCTGAAATACAATTCCGACGCGCCGGCGTAAACCCACAACGTCAAGATTGGGATTCAAAATATCGATTTCGGAACCACCATTATTGTCATCGGGCGAAATCGTCAAACGCCCTTTGGCACGAGCTCCGGGTACAATGTCATTCATGCGGTTGATCCACTTCAGCAGCGTGCTTTTCCCGCATCCGCTGGGGCCGATAAATGCAGTGACTTTGTGGCGCGGAATCTCCAGCGACAAATCGTGAATCGCTTGGTAATCTCCGTACCAGGCATTTAAGCCTTCGATCTGGATCAACGTTCTGTCGGCAGACGAGTCGGGATCATCTTCCGATTGGGGCGCTGTCATTACGCTGGCCATGTCTTCGATTGGGTCAAGATTGAGATTTTTGGACGTGATGACGAATGTAAATGGCAGTCGAATTCATGATCAATAAGACGATCAGCAGAATGATGATTGCTGCTGCGGAAAGTTCTTTGAATTCATCTTGCTGGCGACCGGCCCAGTTGTAAATCAAAATCGGCATCGTGACGGCGTCGTCCATCAAGTTTTTTGGGCCGGACGTTTTTGCCACAGCGGCACCTAAAACCACCAAGATCGGTGCAGCCTCGCCGATCGCCCGCCCCATTGCCAGGATGGAGCCGGTCATGATTCCCGGTAGAGCCGCGGGCAAACTGACATCGCGAACGGTTTGCCAAGTCGTCGCACCGAGTCCCATCGAAGCTTCACGAAGCGACGGCGGCACTCCTCGCAACGATTCCTGCGCGGAAATAATAATAATCGGCAAAATCACCAGGGCGAGTGTTAGACCGCCGGACAGGAAACTCTTGTCAAACGGCAAACGAAAATAGTACCAATTCTTTTCCGTCACTGTGGCGCCGATCGCACCCGCACGGACGGTCTTTCTCCGGACGTCGGGATCCTTGGGTTTGGGTGTTCCCGGAGTCCAAATCGCAATATCGATTTTTCCTCCTTCTTTATCGACCGCTTGAAACGGCGCGTCGAAGGTCGTCTGTCGCTTCGTGGCGTCCTCTTGGGGGACAAAGACAACATACCCCGGCTCTAATGTCAGTACCTGGTAGAAATGCTTGTACCCCATCAATTCCATGCCGGCGGATTCATTAACTCGAATCACGCCGAAGACATTGAACATATAAACAAAGACAGTTAGACCAAGCAAACCGTAGACGATCGAAGGAACGCCGGCCAGGTTTGAAATATTCAACTGGACGAATCCATGAAGCATCCGAAGCACTTTGTTGGTCGGTTGAAACTCTTCCAAAAAGACAGCCGTACCAACGCCCAATGGGAGTGCGATTACAGCGCAAGTCCCACAAACAAATAGCGATCCGATGATTGCAGGCCACATTCCACTGCGTTCGATCTCCAGTTCACTGTGCGAACGAGTTAACAGATCCATCGACAATCTGGACTGACCCTGACTCCAAATCGAAATCATCAACACGATCAAGATCAGAACGCTGACCAAAGCAATTGCGACGCAAAGGCCATAAAACCATCGGCTGAATCGTTTTCGACGTCGCGCGTTGTCAAGCAGAAACTGCTGGTCTTGGCCGGCGATCGCGTTCGGAATGGAGCTCACTGATAGGACTCCTGGAAACGTTTTCGAATGACTTGACCGCCCAATGTCATCAGGAATGTGATACAGAACAGAGACACCGCAACGGCATACAAGCTGTAATACTGGACCGTTCCGTATTCGCTTTCACTCTTAATCATTTCCACGATGAACCCGGTCATCGTTTGCGCCTGCTGGGTCGGATCCATTGTCATGGTCGGTAACGTTCCGGCGGCGAGTGCGACGACCATGGTTTCGCCGATCGCCCGGCTAAAGGCAAGCAAGAACGCCGAGATGATTCCGCTGAGCGCTGCCGGGACAACCACTTTGACCGACGTTTCGAATGGAGTGCATCCCAAACCGTACGCGCCCTCGCGGAGGCTGCGGGGAACGGCCCGCATCGCGTCCTCGGACAAACTGCAAACCATTGGCAGGCACAGAATCCCTACGGCGATTCCCGCACTGGTCGCATTGAAAGTTGAAAACGACCCAACACTGATCCATTGTAGCGAAGGGCTGATGACCAGGATTGCAAAGTACCCCAGCACGACGGTCGGAACCCCCGCGATGATCTCCAGCGTCGGCTTCAGCCATGTGCGAATTCTTGCCGACGCGAATTCGCTCAGGTAGATCGCGGTGATCAATCCAAGTGGCAGCGCGATGATCATCGCGATGATCGTCACTCTCATCGTGCCACTTAGCAGCGGCATGATCCCGAACTTGGCTTTTTCCAGGTTCTTACTTTGCAGCGCCGTCCATTGGTTGTCGGTCAAGAATCCCTTGACGGTGACAAAATCGCTTTTGAAAAAACCGGCGCTCTGTGAGATCAGCATGTAGATGATCCCGACCGTGATCAAGACCGTCGCCAGGGCACAACCGGCGAGCAGGACAACGATCACACGTTCCGACGTCGCCCCTGCGCTGGTCGACCGAAATTCGCGATTCTGCAGAGCTTTGGGAAGCGGCATTGTTTATCCGCGGGCATCATTCCGCATCCTTGCGGGGAATGCCACAGCAAATGATCAAATTCGTATGAATGGGGATACCGCGTCACTTCCCGTGACGCGGTGAAACGAGTCTTTGTCGCTAGCGACTTACTTCAGCAAGTTTTCCGGCTGATAAATGTCCGAAACGGATCCACTTCGCGAATTGCCTTCGGCGTCCACGTAGTGAGTACCAACGTTTTCTTCGTCCAAATTCTTGATTCCG
>JAGQPO010000185.1 GCA_020426665.1 Planctomycetales bacterium | reverse complement strand
TGCCGACCCGGTGGAACGCATGAGCAGCCGTCCCGATTTCCAAGGTTTAATTTATCCTGGAAAATCCGACACCTTTACCGTCCATCAAGGGATGCCGCCCGCCTTCGTCGCCTACGGATACAACGACCGCGACGATATCTCAATCGGGATGGCGAAGGTCTACTTGAAATACAAAGAGGCCGGCGTACCGTGCGAAATGCACGTCTACGCAAACGCGGGCCACGGATTCGGATATCGACCTGAGAACAAATCGGCCGCAGGAGATTGGCCCAATCGTTTTTGCGAATGGTTGGTCGATAGCAAACTGCTTGATGCCAAAAACGATGTGAAACGGTAACGATAGAATCCAGGGTCTTATTCGGAACAGCACACCCAAGCGGCACGGCGACTGGCGGCTGATTGCTCAGCGATTGACGGACTTTTCATTCCCCCTCCCTTTATTGCTCGTCTGTACAACCGATGATTCGCATTACCTTGTTTCTTTGCCTGTTGTGTTGTCCTTCCGCGCTGTTCGCCGGCGACCGTCCCAACATTGTGTGGATCATTCCGGACGATATGTCCGCAAATTTTGGATGTTATGGTGAAACCGCGATCGAGACACCGAACGTCGATCGGCTTGCATCACGAGGCGTAAAATTCACTAATGCATTCGTCACCGCGCCGGTTTGCTCGACCTGTCGTTCGGCCTTTATCACCGGGATGTATCAAACCAGCATCGGCGCACACCATCACCGTAGCGGACGCGGTGAATTAAAGATTCACTTGCCCGACAACATCAAACTTGTTCCCAAGATCTTTCAGGAAGCCGGTTATCACACGTCGATTACGGGCTGGCCCGTGAACGGGAAACTTGGAAAGACGGATTACAATTTTCAATGGGATCCTTCGGTCTATGATTCCAACGACTGGTCAGAACGAAAAGACGGCCAGCCGTTTTTCGCCCAGATTCAAACCCAGGGTGGAAAACTTCGCGGTAAAGATGCCCAGGGCTGGAAGAAGGTTTCTTCCGCGGCCGAAAAACGTCTAGGCAGTCGCACCAAGAATGATGCGGTGAAGCTGCCTCCTTATTACCCCGATCACCCCGATGTGATTCGAGACTGGGCCGCCTATTTGGATTCGGTGCGGATGACCGACGTGATGGTCGGGGAAGTTATCGCAAGACTCGAAAGCGAAGGCGTACTCGACAACACGCTGGTTCTGTTCATGACAGACCACGGAATCAGCCACGCCCGCGGAAAACAGTTCTTATACGACGAAGGATTGCACGTTCCGCTGGTGATCTCCGGGCCAGGAATCGAACCGGGTGGCGTCCGCCAAGACGTTGTTGAACACATTGATATCGCCGCGTTATCGCTCGCCGCGGCGGGTATTAAGATTCCCGACACGATGCAGGCAAAAGACATCCTGGCGGCAAACTACAAACCACGCGAGGCAGTTTTTGCGGCCCGAGACCGCTGTGACGAAACCGTGGACCACATTCGTTCGGTGCGAACAAAAGACTTCAAATACATCCGCAACTTTCTGCCCAACCGGCCCTATTTGCAACCGTGTGCGTACAAAGACGCCAAAGCAATTTTGATCGCGATTCGGGAATACCACGCGGCGGGCAAACTGGATGAAGTGCAACAATTGCTGATGCGCGAGACGCGACCCAACGAAGAACTTTATGATTTGCAATCGGACCCGTACGAAATCAACAACCTGGCAGACGATCCGCAGCACGCCGACAAATTAATTCAGATGAGACGCCGACTGGATACTTGGATGGAAGAGACCGGTGATCTGGGACGCGAAAGTGAGTCACCCGCAATGTACGACAGCGACATGAAGGTCTACACCGATCGGTTGAGTTCGCCAAAGTTTGATCCGGCGCATCTCCAAGAGATAAAAGACAACATCGCATTGATGAAAAAGTGGGCCGCTGAAGGGAAATAACGCTAGTGCGATAATGTGGATCAGTTCATTACGGAAGTTAATTCCGGCAGTTCCTTGGTGAACCAATCGATACGTCATTAAATCCTTCGAAACCCATCGACAACGCGACAGGGAATGAATCATGACTACCCCGTTCGGTCCGACCCTTCGCATCGCGTTACTCGCGGTCTTGATGGCACGGTTCGCGATCCAAAGCGGTGACGCTATCGCTGATGATACAAAAGCCTTGGAACCGATCCGTGTCAGCCAGGACGGAACGCATTTCGTAACGGCAACATCCGGCAATCGATTCGTCGTTTGGGGAGTCAACTACGATCACGACAGTTCGGGCGATTTGCTGGACGAGTACTGGCAGCAGAATTGGCAGACGGTTGTCGAAGACTTTCAGGAAATCAAAGCCTTGGGCGCGAATTGTGTGCGGATTCATTTGCAGCTCGGCAAATTCATGGATTCGCCAGATACACCCAACGCCCAAGCACTCGCGCAGCTAGCCAAGTTAGTGGAACTTGCCGAGTCCACCGGCGTGTACTTGGACATCACCGGTTTGGCTTGTTACCACAAAAAAAACATCCCTCCCTGGTTCGATGGTCTGGATGAGTCCGATCGATGGTCGGTGCAAGCAAACTTTTGGCAGGCTGTCGCAAAGACATGTAAAGGTAGCCCAGCAATTTTCTGTTACGACCTGATGAATGAGCCGATCTTGGCGGGAAAGACCGTTGAAACAGATTGGTTGGGAGGGGAGTTGGGTGGCAAGTTCTTTGTGCAGCGTTTGACGCTTGATCTAAAAGGGCGTACTCGCGAGCAGGTTGCCGACGCCTGGGTCACGAAGATGACCGACGCAATTCGCAAACATGACCCGCAACACATGGTGACGGTCGGCGTCATCCCGTGGGTGTTTGTTTTCGGCGGGGGAAAGCCTCTGTTTCATTCGCCACCGATTTCTGACAAACTGGATTTTGTTGCGGTGCATTTCTATCCAAAGAAAGGCGAAGTCGACAAGGCACTCAAGGCGCTGTCCGCCTACGAAGTCGGTAAACCGCTGGTGGTCGAAGAGATGTTCCCGCTTAAATGTGGCCAGGACGAATTGGTCGAATTCATCGAGCGATCCGGTGAATACACCGACGGTTGGATCAGCTTCTATTGGGGCAAGACGGCAGATGAGCTATCGGCAAAAGCCGACGCGACGTTTGGTGATGCGATCACCGCATCATGGCTGGTCAAGTTTCAAGAAATGGCAGACAAGGTCAAAGCACGACAATAGATTCCGCCGGCTCGCTCAAATCAATGCACCCGAATTCATCAGCGTAGGGACGTCAGCCGTATGGGCGTACGGGCGGCGATCGG
>JAGQPO010000184.1 GCA_020426665.1 Planctomycetales bacterium | reverse complement strand
CATGCCAAAATCTCGCCCCTGGTGATCGGGTTAACCGTAGTGGCGTTCGGAACCAGCGCACCTGAACTGGCTGTATCTTCAGTCTCCAGCTTTAAGGGAGACGCTTCCATTGCGGTAGGAAATGTGATCGGTAGCAACGTGTTTAACGTGTTGTTCATCCTTGGGGTTTCTGCGCTTATCGTGCCACTTTCGGTTTCGTCTCAACTCGTGCGATTAGACGTTCCCGTCATGGTAGCCGTGTCGGCCTTCGCTTGGGTCAATGCGATGGATGGGGCGATTGGTCAATGGGAAGGAATAGGATTGCTCTTAATCTTCGTCGTCTACACGGTGTGGCTAATCAGGGTCGGTCGATCGGAAGCCGGCGAGGCAACCGATCACACGACAAATTCCGTGAAATGGTCAAGAATATCCCTTCTTTTGAACGTCTTCCTGGTGATCGCCGGACTTGGTTTGCTCGTTTGGGGGGCTCAATTGCTGGTCGACTCGGCCACGCAAATCGCAGTCTTCTTGGGCGTATCTGAAATCACAATCGGGTTGACGATCGTCGCCGCAGGGACTTCGCTTCCGGAACTTGCCACATCCGTGATCGCAGCGATGAAAGGGCAACGTGACATTGCCGTCGGCAACGTTGTGGGGAGCAATATCTTTAATTTGCTCGTCGTTTTGTCAAGCGCATCGTTGGCTTCTGCTTCGGGGGTTTCGATCACGGCCGAAGTGCACCGGTTTGACTTTAGTGTGCTGGTCATGACGTCGTTATTGTGTTGGCCAATTTTCATCAGCGGTGCCGTCGTCAGTCGGGCCGAAGGATTTATCATGATGGCTCTATATTGCTGCTATGCGACACTTTTAGTCGCAGCATCTCAACAGATTCCATGGGAAAGTAACGCTAAGAACGGATTCGTTTATATAGTCTTTCCAATCGTTTGCGTTATCTTTTCACTCCTTGCATGGAAGAACCGCAAGCAGCCGATAAGCGATGCTGCAGACGCTGCGAACGAGTAAGCATGCGTATTCCTACCAGTCGCAAGACAGTGCTTACAGCCCCGGCGCCCCGTTGCTCGTCAAGACTGTTCTTGAAAAGCCCATTGGACGCAGGAGCCATACCTCCAAAATCCATCAACCTGAATTAAGTTACAAGGTGATCCAAGCTGACAGCGAGTTTTGCGCACGGTGATTTCGTTGAAATCGTTGTATAACGCCGGTTCGGTCTCTCGTGCAGCAAGAATTCGACCCACTGATTCTGCGGAAAAGCTGGTAATTTAGGCAACGACATTGTTTTACAAATCGTGTCTAACAATACCAAACAGCGGCGTCACAAAGTCGGCTCCGCCTCAACCGCTGAGAAATAAAGGATTGGCGGCAATGGAATTAAAACACAGCCGACATTGAGCGACGTGGGCTCCTGCGGGCCCAGGCAGTGGGTGCTGGTGCTTGGTCCTTGGCACGCCCACTTGGATTAAAACCGGTCGCCCAAGGGATCACACATCCGAAACGTTTCGGCGAGGTCGCACGGTCGTCGTAGAACGAAAATGGGGTGCGGGAACGCGAGCATGATCGTGCGGATGATGTGTCTTGACGGGAATTTCCGGCTCGGCGCGAGCCGTCCTGGTCGTCGCGCCATCCATGTCGCCCAGATATTCCTCGCGGACCTTCGGGTGTCGCTTCACTTCGTCGGGGGTTCCATCGATCAGAACTCGCCCCTGGTAGATCACGTAGCATCGATCGACGGTGCCGAGAATTTCCCGTGCCGCATGGTCGGTGATCAGAACACTGATTCCCGAATCGCGCAGTTGTGAAATCACCCCCTGGATCGACTGGACGGTTACCGGATCGATACCCGCGAATGGCTCGTCCAGCATCACGATTTTCGGATCCGATACCAAACAGCGCGCGATTTCCAACCGTCTGCGTTCGCCACCGCTCAACCCCGCAGCTCGACTCTTGCGTATGTGGGTGATGTTGAACTCCTCAAGCAGTTCTTGGGTGCGCAGCTTACGTTGCTTGCGATCCATCCCCAGTAACTCCAGCAACGCAGAGATGTTTTGTTCAACGGTCAGCTTTTTGAAAACGCTGGGCTCCTGAGGCAGATAGCCCATGTGTCCGTCTCGGGCTCGTCGGAACATGGGCCAATCGGTCACGTCACGGCCATCCAGGTAAACACGTCCGCGATCGGGCTGAATCATGCCACAGATCATTCGAAAGCTGGTCGACTTGCCCGCGCCATTGGGACCCAGCAGTCCGACGATTTCCGCTTGCCCGACTCGCAAATTGACGCCATCGACCACACGTCGACGGCCGTAGGTCTTTTGCAAATCCGTCGCTTCCAAAACCGTCGTCGCGCTATCGTAAAAGCTCATCGCAGTTGAATTCCGTTTCAAGAGGTGGTCTAGAACATTTGTTCGAATCGAAATACCTAACCTGGCTGGTCGGAAAGTTTTCCTCGCCAGTTGCTATCGTATCAACCGAAAGCGATCAAAATTCGGGGTAAAGGGAACGGGCGTATTCCACGGGTGTGGCCAAAACACCATGAGCGCTTTTCCGACCAACAAATCGCGTGGAACGTAAGACGCATCGGCAAAGGCATATGCTTTGTCGGCATAGCGTTCTGGCAATTGATCACGACGTTTCACTCCGGCCCAGCATCGTGCATCTTGACTTTCCGGGCTGTTATCGCCCATTGGAAAGAACTGGTCGTCTTCTAACTTAAACGTGACTTTCCTGCGGACGTCCCAAATCGAAGACTGCTCCCAAGTGTCTGGCTGGAACATCACTTCTTGGATGTCTTCGAATCGGATGCTGTGATTGTTCCTCTGGTAGTACAGATTCGTATCATAGTCATTGATCACGCCGCTGCTGCTGTTGTTTGTTGCGATGTAGTACTTATCGCGGTCCACTTTGACGCGCTGAATCTTTGCGGCGCCGCCTCGAACGGCGATCCCGAACGGCGCGGCGTCCAACGGATGAACGCCAGCTTTGACATGTGGTCGGTTCTCTTTGTCTGATCGGAAATCTTTCACTGTAAAGGTCGTTGGTCCATCAAATGCGATCAACGAGTCATCGACCCACAGCAGCAATTGGTCATCACAATTACTGAATCGAACGGAAAAGGACTCGCCCGCCCGTGCGCTCGTTTCGCCAGAGACCGTTGTGACCGCTCGACCGGTACTGTCGGAAAAACTCCGCGCTTCGTTGCCGTCAAGGATCGCCAGTTTTGCGTTGCCATTGCCGAGATCGATCACGCAGCGATATTGGACTCCTGCCTCGACCAATTCCAGCGACAATTCTTTGCAGTTTGCCGAAGGAGAAACATCGGATTCAACGATCAAATCCCCAACCCAATGCAATCCGTCATACGCATATCCATGTTGCCCCAGGCTGACGGCTCCTCCGAATTGAGAAAGCGGTCCACCAGACTGGTAGTTGGGATTAAACGCCGGCGATCTGGCAAAGCCGGCGTTTGATGGCCGTTCCTCGTAAACATCAAGACTGTTGACGGTGATGTAGCAATCGTAGGCGTAGAAATCGGTAACCAACCGACTGCTGTAGGGGTCAACGCTATCAAGCGATCCGCCTTGTCGCGCGGATTCCCATTCGTTCAGTGTCGGCCATCGGTGAAAGTACCTTAGCCAATGTTCGGATTCATCTTTGGGATCAACCTCCGCGACCAAGCCATCTTTGCTCTCGGTGACTTTCCAAGACTCGGTCGGAGGCGATGTTGTGTTTTCCCGCCACGGTTGAATCCGACTTGGATATCCAGATTTGATCAACAATTCCGATTGCTCGTCGGTGTCATAGACATGGTGCCGCATCGCAAGCAACTTGTCGGCCGGCTTTCGCAAGATCGTCTCGGATTCAGGGTGATCGGCCGGCGAAACATAGACATCGCCGTACTGAATTCCTAGCGTTTCGTTCGGCAGACCGACGAGACGCTTGATGTAGTTTTGCTTGGGGTTCCCTGGAAATTTGAAAACGATGACGTCCCATCGTTCAGGATCTCTGATCGTGTATGCAAACTTACTGACCAAAATCCGATCGCCGTTGAACGTGGCATCATTACGATCTGCGGCCAAGTCCAAGTTGTTGACATAGTGACAATTGGGACAGATTCCTCCGACGACGGTTTCGTATTGCTGGTTCTGCCGACGTTCATAACTGGCGCCGACTTGGAACCGATGGTTACATTGTTCGCAGTAGACGTCTTTGTGGGCACCCATCAGCGTCGGAGCCATGGAGCCCGTCGGGATCACGAAGGCTTCGGCGACGAACGCACGAAACAACAGCGCCAGAACAAACGCAACAACAAACGCCTCAACCGTTTCGCGCTGTCCGGA
>JAGQPO010000183.1 GCA_020426665.1 Planctomycetales bacterium | reverse complement strand
AAGGACAACATCATAGCAGGAGGCGGACGACAAGGCGTACAACGTGATGGAAACCGCCCCTTGTCGACGGACTGGAAGTCCGCGGTACCGCAAATCAAGAACGAACGATGTACCAGCCGCCGGCAACTAACCAGCCCCGCAAATGCCCTTCACGGCAAAAGCTTTCGCGGCGGTGGCGAGTCACTTACAATGTACTTCCCTCCCCTGCTCTGCCCTGCCCTGCCCTCCCCTGCCCTCCCCACCGATTCGCGTTCCGGCGAAGCCCATCATGTACCGAGTCTGCACGCTATTGGTTGCCATGACCTGGATGCCGGCCTGGGTCGTTGCAGACGAAGCCCGATCGTCCACAGCAGACGAAGCGTACTTTGAAAGCAAGATTCGCCCTCTGTTGGTTGAACATTGTTACCAGTGTCATGCGGCGACCGCCAAAACCATCCATGGCGGGCTGCGACTCGACAGCGCCGATGCAATCCAGCAAGGCGGCGACAGCGGTCCTGTTTTGGTTGCACACGAACCTGAACAGAGTCTGTTGATCAAAACCGTTCGATACGACGGAGACATCCAAATGCCGCCCGACGGAAAACTGGGCGACATCGAAATCGGTCATCTGATCCAATGGGTTCGTCGTGGAGCAGTCATTCCCAGCTCCACGGTATCAACCGACCTGCCCGTCGGCAGAATTGATATCGACGAGGGTCGAAAATTCTGGTCGTTCCAACAAGTTCATCGCCAGCCATTGCCGACCGTCACAAAATCAGACTGGCCACAAACGCGCACTGATACTTTTATCCTTGCTGCGATGGAACGAAACGGGCTGACGCCTTCGCCTCCGACGGATCGATCGACATTGATTCGCCGTCTGTCATTCGACCTGACCGGTCTGCCTCCGTCTCCCGAACAGGTTCGTCGGTTCGTCGCCGACGATTCGCCCGATGCGGTGGGCCGATTGGTCGACCAGCTTTTGGATTCCCCGCAATACGGAGAAAAGTGGGGGCGTTGGTGGCTTGACATGGCACGCTATACCGACCGTACAGCAAGCTGGCTTTACCAATCTTCCAACGCCCACCTTTACCGTGATTGGGTCGTCGATGCCTTCAACCGCGACATGCCCTACGACGACTTCGTTCGCCGACAACTGGCAACGGATTTGATGGCCGAGACCGGGCCCGAAGATCTGCCCGCACTCGGATTCCTGAGTCTGAGTCCGACCTATTGGAAAGAGTTGAAGCTGCCCTGCGAAATCATCAAAGTTATCGTAGCCGATGAATGGGAAGAACGCGTCGATGCGGTCTCGCGAACGTTCATGGGTTTGACCGTAGCCTGTGCCCGCTGTCACGATCACAAATTTGATCCGATCTCTTCGGAAGACTACTACGCACTTGCCGGGATCTTTGCCAGCTGCCGTCAAGTCGAGCGTCCGACCATCTCCGACGAACAATACGCTCCGGTCCGTGCCGCAAAACAAGCGATCGAAAAACTGGAATCCGAAATCGCCAAGTTAAAAGAGCAAAAACCGGTCTCCCAGGAAAACATCGACAAATTGAACGACGAAATCGCACTAGTCAAATCGTCGACGCCGTACTTCGACACCCCGATGGCCAACGCATTGGCCGAGGAATCGATGTTTGTCGTTCGTGCGGGAAAAACTCCGGAAGAAGGCACGAAGTTGGAATACCGCCAGACACCGCGTGATCTGCCGGCCTTCATTCGAGGCAACCCGAACCGTCCCGGCCCGATCGTCCCGCGTCGTTTCCTGAAGGTGCTGTCCGATTCTGAATCCCAATACCAGAACGGTAGCGGACGATTGGAACTGGCCGATTCAATCACATCTGATGCGGCGTCGCTAACCGCCAGAGTTCTCGTCAATCGGATCTGGCTTGCACATTTCGGCAAAGGCATTGTTGACACACCCAGTAACTTCGGAACGCAAGGTGACCGGCCGACCCATCCGGAACTGCTGGATGATCTGGCCGCCAACTTTATTGCTAACGGCTGGTCGATCAAAAAACTGCATCGCGAAATTTTGCTTTCAGCAACATGGCAGCAATCGTCGTCGACCGCTCCCCACCAACAAACGATTGACCCGAACAACCGCTGGCTTTCCCGCATGAATCCACGGCAATTGACGTTCGAAGAATGGCGTGATGCCATCTTGGTCGGTAGCGATGATTTGGTTTGCTCCCTCGGCGGACCGTCGGAGGATTTAGATGCCGACGACAATCACCGACGAACGCTGTACGCAACCGTGCACCGTCGCGACATGTCACCGACGATGATGATTCACGATTTCCCAGACCCGACGCAACACAGCCCCAAACGCTATTCAACGATCACTGCGTTACAAGGTTTGTATGCACTCAATGGGCCACTGCTTTTGAAACAGTCACAGGTGCTGGGGGATCGAATCCGCGCGGCGGTTCGCGATGCCCCCTCACAGATCGAAAACACTTATTGGATGTTGTTTTCCAGACCACCATCCCAAAGTGAATTGCAGATCGGACTGGATTTTCTTTCATCAGGCGATCCGGCTGAACAGCCCGCGCGTCTGCAGCAGTACCTACACGTCCTGTTGGCCTCCAACGAATTGATGTTTGTCGACTGATCATGCAAAGTTCCACCAATCAACCGATCCGGCGGCGTCACGTCCTTCAACAACTTGGCAGCGGTGCGGGCATGCTGGGCGCCGCGCGGTTGTTTGCCAACGATTCAATTGCGACCGAATCACCGTCCTTGGGCGGTGTCCATTTTCCGGCTAAAGCGAAACGTGTGATCCATTTGTTTATGAACGGCGGACCGTTTCAAGCGGATTTGTTCGATCCCAAGCCTGCTTTGAAGAAATATGCCGGAACCAAACCGGAGGGAGCCGATTTATTAACCGAGCGGCCGACTGGTGGGCTTCTGCCGTCGCCGTTTCGGTTCAATCGGTGCGGTGAAAGCGGAGTCCCCGTCAGCGAACTGCTTCCCAATCTCAGTCGCCACATCGACGATATCTGTGTGCTTCGTTCCATGCACGCCGACAATCCCAACCATGGGCCGGCGCTGTTGCAAATGAACAACGGAACCATCATCCCAACGCGTCCCAGTATGGGCGCTTGGTTCCTGTACGGACTGGGTAGCGAAAACGAAAACTTGCCCGGCTATGTCGTGTTGTGCCCGGGACGACCGGTTCGATTTTCGATCCTTTGGAACAGCGCGTTTCTGCCGTCACAATTCCAAGGCACCTACATCAACCATTCCAAGATTGATCCAGAAAACATGATTCCCAACTTGCGAAATGCGCGTTGGGACCGACAAACCCAACGGGAACAAATTCAGCTGTTGAACACACTTGCCGCGGAGCACATGAAGTCACGTCCGAATCAATCCGCGCTCGATGCCCGAGTCCGATCGATGGAAACCGCTTTTCGAATGCAATTCGAAGGCAGTGAGGCTTTTGATTTGAACCGAGAGAGTCGACGCACCCAAGACAATTACGGTACCGGGCACTTTGCCAACGGTTGCTTGCTGGCGCGACGGCTGGTCGAACGCGGCGTTCGATTTGTTCAGGTCTATTATGGAAACGGACAACCGTGGGACACGCACAGCAAACATGACGAAACGGTTCCAAAACTGTGCCAAGACATCGACCGGCCGATCGCGGCGTTGATCAATGATTTAAAGCAGCGTGGATTACTGGACGAGACTCTGATCATCTGGGGTGGCGAATTCGGGCGCACGCCGACATCGGAAAATGGGAACGGGCGAGACCACAATCACCATGGATTCAGCATGTGGATGGCGGGCGGGGGCGTGAAGGGCGGAATGACTTACGGCGAAACCGACGATTTCGGATTCCGCGCGGTCCAGGACAAAGTTCACGTTCATGACCTTCATGCAACGATTCTGCACCTGCTGGGTCTTGACCATGAACGTTTGACGTATCGGCACGCGGGACGCGACTTTCGGCTGACCGATGTTCACGGACGCGTCGTCCACGACATCATCGCGTGAAAATCGGCTGCCCGTCGATCCATGTTGACATGACCTGTGTCTCGCGAATCGCATCATCATCACACACCAGTAAATCACGGTCGACGATGCAGAAATCGGCTCGTTTGCCGATCTCCAACGAGCCGATCTCCTTTTCGGATCGCATCAACCACGCGTTATTGATGGTATAGAAACGAATCATCTGCTCGCGGCTGATTGATTGTTCGGGATGGATGGGTTCGTCATGCCAACGGGCGCTGCGTGTTACCGCGACCCACATTCCCAAGAAAGGGTTGTACGGGTTCACACTGCGAAGCGAGCCGATTTTTTGCATGTGGTCACTGCCACCGCCAGCGATCACACCCGCATCAAAAAGACTGCGCAACGGGATAAAATGCTTCAGCCTCTCCGAACCGAATTGGGCGACTAACGTTCTGGCGTCCAGGTACAACCAAGCGGGTTGCAAGTCAACCGCGACGCCAATTTTCGCCGCGCCCGCGATCGCTTTTTCACTCATGAAACTGGAATGGGTGATCGAGGATCGCGTCGGCGCGATCGGAAATTCATCATTGACGCGTTGATAGGCCGCGACCAGTGACTCGACCGCCGCATCACCTTGGCAATGTGCGGTGAACGCCAATGATCGTTTTGCACAAGAACGAACCAATCGCTCCAGGCGGTCGTCGTCGATGTATTGCATTCCGCGATAGCGCGGATCAATGATGCCATAGATCGCACTGGTCCCCCAGGGCTGATTGAAGTAGGCGCTGCCGGTTAACATACCGCCGTCTTCAAATACTTTGACACCGATCACGCCCAATCGCGGATCGGGTGTTTTGAACAACGGGTCCGCGGCAATCGCATCAAGACGTTCTTCGATCTCGGCAAGGCCGGCGTCCGCCGACAGGGACCGCGACAACCGAACGCGTGTGTTCAACCGTTTGGATTCCAACAGCCTGGCATACTGAGACCGCGCCGAGTCGCTGCAGTTTCGGTCGAGGATGCCCGTGATCCCCCAGCGATTATAATCTTGCAACAGTTGGTCCAGTCGGTCATCAAGTTCGTCCTGCGACAGCTGCCGCCGACTTTTGTCCGAGCGAGTCTTCAACATCGACGATGACTGACGAATCACGCCGGTCAACTCGCCGCTGGCCGGATCCACCCCAACGTGATCCGGATGCTTCTTCGCAAACTCTTTGTCAATCCCGTTCTCGGCAAGCGCCAACGAATTGGCACTTCCGTCCGGACCGGTGCGAAACCAAACGGGATGGTCCGGTGCAACGGAATCCATTTCCTGGCGGGTCGGAAAACGTTGTTCTCTAAGCCGGGTGATAAAGACCTGCTGCAAGACGATCCACTGGCCCTTGGGAACGATCGCCGCACGGCCACGCAAATAATCCAGCACATCGTCGATGGTCTCCATCGGCGGAATCTCGTGATCCGCCTCGTATTGACTGGCGCCGGTGGGATGAACATGTGAATCTATCAATCCCGGCAACACCATTTGGCCGTGTAAATCGACGACACGGGAGGCATCGGTGACATGAGAAGCGACCTCGGAATCGGTACCCAGAGCAACGATACGACCGTCGTGGACCGCCATGGATTCGACAATGCGAAAACCTGGGTCGACTGTGACGATCTTTCCACCGCGTAAAACCAGATCGGCTGCCGGCGCGGAAGTGGCCGACATTGAAAGACAAAAGATGAAAACGACAAGGGTTTTGTTCATCGTGATGACTCGGAAAGAACCGCATCAATCCAAGACTGCGGATCGGATTTTTTATCGAAACAAACAATCGGGATCTTCAGTTCGGCCAACTGTTTTTGTTGGTCACTGTTGACCTGTTTGGAAACAACCAGCAACCATTTTACCGTCTTCCCGGACCGTTTGCCGGACCGGCCGGATTGTTGACCGAGATCGGCCTGCGCCATGAATTGCCGCAACCGTTGACATTTTTCGTCCAAATACTCGGGCGTCCAAAATCCGACCACTTCGACATAAATCAAAACGTTGCGTCGGCTGTTGTAAAGCGTGAAATCGGGGGTCATCACGGTTTGCCCTTCGACCAACAACTCCGATTCTCGTTGCCAATCCCAGCCATCGATGCCGGCTTTGCACCAGGCGGCATCGACGTCGGACTCCAATGTAGAATCAAAATCATCCGGCGGCGCGAGCACGCTGCGCAATCCATCGGCGGGCGAAAGTTCCATTCGAAACTTCTGCTTACGTGGTCCCAGGACTTCGGCCGTCATGTGCCAGCCGCGACAGGCCAACAGCTTTGGCACCAGGGACGCAAACCGAATCCCATAACGAGTCGTTTCGCGCAAGCTGGCTTGGGGACCATCCAAAACAAATCGGTACCCTCGCTTTCCCCCTGAATCGATTCGATCAATCCGGTGCATCAAACCTGCCAACTTTGCGTGTTTGACGATCGTCTTGAAGTCTTCCGTCGCGTCGATTCGGACTCGGGTCGCCCGGTACAGCGCCGCCTGGGTTTGCGCGACGTTGTAAATCGACAACAATTCAGCCGCGGTCAATTTGTCGCCAAACGAATTCAATTTCTGCAGCTCGATCACATCGCCAAACAATTTGTTTTCGATTTCCGGCCACGGCATCCCGATCGCTTCGGCAACCTTCGCCCTGACCAGCTGTAATTCATGGTCAAAGATCCCTTCGCGATGTTCGACGATCGGATGATATTGCGAGGCAAGATCGAAAACTTTGCGGCGCAAGTCGAATGCCGCTCCCCGCTTGGACTCGTACTCGCTGTGGTCATCCAGCAATTTGCAAAACGCGGCAATCCGTCGTGGCGGACAGGCGGGCAATCGTAGCAGGCACTGCTCGACGCGTCCGTGCAGAACGTTCCGCTGCTGGCCGATTCCGCGTCGATAGATTTGCAGCATCTGCTTTGCTGCGATCAAATAATCCGCATCGGCGCCGCGGCGCAACCGATCGGGCCGGATCGCCAACCTTTGAAAATCGTATTCGACGAGACTATGTTCGCTGCGAATCATGATTTCCCACGATAGGCCTCGTTACGGCGACGATCTCGGCTGCGAGTCACTTCGCGCGTGTCATCGACGACAACTTCATAAAGCTTGGCGAGTCGTCGGCCCGATCCTTTGCGCAACACACGACCGAGTCGTTGGATCGCCTGACGCTGGCTGGAAAGTCCCCCCAATACGATCGCCGTTTTGACCTCGGGTAAATCCACTCCTTCGTCCAAGACTCGATTGGCGACCAGGACGCGGTAACGCCCTTCGGCGAACCCCTGCAACCATTGCCGACGTTCCTTCTTTCCGCAATGCGAAAGCAGGCAAGGAACCAAAAAACGCGTCGATATTTTTCGCGCCATCACGTTTGATCCCGTAAAGACGATTACCGATTCGTCACAGTGCAAACGAAACAAGTCTTCAAGGGTTCGCATTTTCGCGTCGGCATGCTCCTCGATTTTTCGTTTCATTTGAAACGCGCGCATCGCTCGCACTGCATCGCGGGCACGACCGGGATCCTTTTTCGTCGCCGCCGAAAGGGTGTAGGTGTCGTCCCACTTGAACGACGGGTCAATGTCTTTCTGATCGGAGACAAATTTTTGAATCTGCATCGATAGTTCGCGATAACGCCGTTGTTCGTCGTCCGTCAAATGCACTGCGATCCGATGAACACTGTATTCCGCCAGGGATCTGCCGGCCGCCTCAGTGATGGTTTGATGGTAAAGGGTCGGGCCGATCAAGTGATGCAACAATTCGACTCGCTCGGAGTCACCTGGTAGCGTCGCCGTCAGTCCCAAACGGTACTTTGCGATCGACATCCGCGCCGCATCGCTGCGCCATGGGCCCGCCAAATGATGGACTTCATCAAAAACCACCATTCGGAATCGATCGCCGAGTCGTGGCATGTGAATCGCAGCGCTATCGTAGGTCGTCACACTGATCGGGCTGACGCGATGCACGCCATCGCCGATCAATCCCGCATCGATACCGGTTGACTGTAGGATCTTTTCATGCCATTGGTACATCAGATCGCGCACCGGAACGACGACCAAGGTGCTGCATTGATGGCGAATCATCAACTCCAGCGCGACAACGGTCTTTCCGGTACCGGTCGGCATCACCACCAATCCCCTGCCGCCACCGTCTTCGAATGCCGTGACCGCATCGACCTGGTCACTTCGCAATTTGGTTTTTCGCCGATCGGCGATCGACAATGGTCCGAAATCGTCCGCCCCCACGTCGCGTCCGACACACCATTGAACGTTGCCGGCAAGCGACTTTGAAAATGCCATCCAAATCGCATCGGCAAACATTGCGTCGGTTCGGAAACAGGCCTCTCGTCGGTCCCAAACGAACGGGATATCCGGAAGCACCTTGACAATAAAATCGTCCGATACGCCAAAAATCCGGACGGTCCCCTGATGAAAGTCGACTTTCGGTCCAGTAGCATTTTCGGCGGGCATCACGTCTTCCGGGCTGGTACTCCACCAGCTTGCCAGAGTTCGGACACGATCGCAAGTCAGTAAAGGGTTCGCAGCAGAAGGGTAGTAGTAATTCTGGTAAGAAAATTTTGGGTATGAAAATTACAGAAACCGCCCGGGCACGGAACACCCAAACCTTCTTACACCAAATCTCCTTACCCCAAATCTTCTTACCCCAAATCTTCTTACCCCAAATCTTCTTACCCCAAACCTTCTTACACCCAAACCTTCTTACACCCAAATCTTCTTACCCCAAATCTTCTTACGCCAAATCTTCTTACCCCAAATCTTCTTACCGTCTGGTATGCGTCTGCGCCTACCGAAAATGAATCTCGCGGTTCTGCTTCAACACGTCAACAAGCGTGTCTTCTCGACCGTTATGGAATCCACCACTCGTTCGAAACCAGATCGACGCATTGCCCAATATGCAACCCTGATTCTGAACTAGGTAACGGAAAGTCTCTCCTGTGGGATCAAGCATGTCGTCATTGGCGAGGCCGACTTTCGTTAACTCAGCCAACTCATTCGGGTACGCATCGAATTTAAGTTTGTAGACCGCTAGCGCGGCTGCGGTGCGTGCTAATCGCCGATCGTTGGCCTCGGATGCAAACGTTTTTGCAAGGTTTACCTTTGAAGTGCTGGGCACATACAATTGGCCGTAAACCGGAATCTGCAGCGCCGTGTCTAGTTTCGTCGCTGACTCGCGGTGACTACTCGAGTCGATTTCAACAACTTTTTTGACCGCGGCAAGCGAGCCAACCTGTGTGATTCGGGATAGCTGGCCCGCATTTTCGAGCCACTCGATCCGACGACTGGGCGCGAAAGTCACGGGCAACGTTTCTCGACGCCAAGTGTCGGTGATTTTCCCTTCCAACAACCAGGGCAACTGCTCCAGCAATACCCCCCGAAAATGCTGTTGCCATGCCTGGTCCGCGTCCGATTGGTTCCCGATCATCTGGACCAATTGCCCCACTTCGGACTCGTTCCAAATTCCGGTGCCAAAAGAGTCGGTGACCGATGACAATAACGGGTTGGAAACCCACGCATTGGGCGCAACCAATGTTTGACTGAGTCGAAACGCGTTGATCGCACGAGTTGTTTCTTTGGCTCGGACGGCCGCGCGGAATTCGACTCGCAGCATATCGAACATGCTGCGTCCCGAAAGTAATAACCCATTCGAAACTCCGTATTGGTTGCCCGCCTCGTGCGGCATCCAGATAGCGTCCTCCGACGTCGACAATTGTTCGGCCAGATTCATCAGCGGTTGGACTTCGGCCAGGTAAATTTGGACATACTTGTCCGTGGGTTGCGGTTGGTCGAGACTCTCGGTCCAATCGGCTTGCTCCTCCAGCAAGTCAAACAGGATTTGATACCTGTCGTTCACCGAATCGATCGCAACATTCAATTCGCGGTATTGCGTTGTCTTTTCGTCGCTGGTCCTGGCGTCATATTCGATTGCCGCCGGCGCCGGTGCATCGATCAACTCCGGCGAAATCCACTGTTCCAACATCGGTCGAATTTTTGCGGCGTCTGATTGCCATTTTGCCGCCGCCGAGACGCAAAACACGATCAGCGCGATGGGCGGAACGATGGCGATAGCGATCATCGTTCGATCCCGGCTAGTTTTTTGAGAACCCTTCATCATCGATTCCTTATTGCTGAATAATCGTTGACGGATCGATGTACTCCCAATCTCGTCCCCATAATTGGCCGTATCCGCCGATGGAACCAAAATTCATCGTCTGCATTGCCGGCCTGGACCGCATTGCGTTGCCGTATCGGCTGGTTTCAAAAACGCCGCCCGGTTGATGAATTTCATGCAGCTTTAATCGCCAACCGGCTTCGTCGGAATGTTTCTTGGCCGCATCGATCCCTTCCAACATTGCCATCGTCAAAGCATCAAAAATCCGAGGCTGGACCCAAGGCAACAGCCCCTGCGGCTGCTGATAGAGAACATTCAGATAGTGGTGCTGATATCGGCCCTCGCTATCTTGAAAGTGATTTCGCCATGTCACCAGCAGCGCCC
>JAGQPO010000182.1 GCA_020426665.1 Planctomycetales bacterium | reverse complement strand
CGTTCGTCTACGGCAGCACGCCGGGCGGATTGGCGGCGGCGATTGAAGCGGCCAGAGGTGGCGACCAGGTGATCCTGGCCTGTCCCAAACGGAATCTTGGTGGGATGGCTGCCAGCGGTTTATGCACGACCGACGCAGTGCGACGCCATCTTTTCGGCGGCCTTGTGTTGGAATTCATTGATGGAGTACGTCGGCACTACCGTCGACTGCTTGGCGACAACGCGTCGCAACTGGCCCTGACGCGTGACGGTTGGTTTTATGAACCCTCTGTCGCAGAATCCGTTTTCGTCGAGATGCTGCAAAAGGAAGAACGTATCCGCTGGCTGCCCGGGATGTGGCTTGGTGATTGCACGGTTGACCGATCCGCGATTGTCTCGGTTCTGCTGGAGCCGATCAACAAGGAATCTTCGACGGACGTGACGGCGCCGGTTTCGATCGCCGCTCGCACCTACATCGACGGAACCTATGAAGGAGATCTCGCGGCAAAAGCAGGCGTCAAGTATCGCGTCGGACGTGAAGGCCGTGACGAGTTTGGTGAATCGAAGGCCGGCATCCATTACATGAATTGGCGCACCGGCCGGCAAATCATGACGCCCGATACCGGCGAACCGTCCGAAGCGATTCAGGCGTTTTGCACTCGTTCAATCTTTACCAACGATAAAGAACATCTGGTTCCGATCGAGAAGCCGGAAACGTACGAGTTGCATCTGACGGACCTGTTGCTGCTGCGCGAAGACTTTCGAAGTGGACGCTTGAAACGATGGGGGCGCGGTACCGAATTACCGCGCAGCAAATACCAAATGAACGGCAGCATCACGGGATTGACCAGCACCAACTGTCCCGGCGTCAATTGGGGTTATCCCGAGGCGGATCAGCATCACCGTCAACGCTTGGATGACTTTCACCGCGATCACGTTGCAAGTTTAATTTGGTTCCTTCAACACGATAGTTCCGTTCCGGATGACATTCGCACATCGATGCAAGGCATCGGTTTGCATGACCGGGAGTTCGTCGACAACGAACATTGGCCGTGGCAATTGTATGTGCGACAGGGACGGCGAATTGAAGGTCGTTCGTTAATCACGCAGCACAACTTTACGGTTGACGCAAAGACCGGGAAGACGCCATCTGTCGAAGGTGCCATCGCGATGGGCGAGCATTCGTTTGATGTACACCCTTGTCACGATCGGCGTTTTTTGGTCGAAGGGTTCATGGAAGGCGTCTTGTGGTACCCCAAAAAGGCCGAGGGACCAGCCCAACCGGGCCAGATCCCGTATGGGGCGCTGCTGCCCAAGTCCATCGACAACTTGCTGGTTCCGGTTGCGATGTCCAGCACCCATGTTGCCATGTCCGTCTTGCGGATGGAGCCGGTGTGGATGACGACAGGCCAGATCGCGGGGCTTGCGGCAGCCCAGGCACGCGCGGCATCGTGCCAGGTTGCCTCTCTTGATCCCGAACCGTTGCCAAGGTTGCTCGGCATTCAAACCGAATAGCCGAATCCTGTTTTCCGATCAGCCTTTGCCCGGATGATTCCTGCGTCGTTTCTCGGGCCCAAAGATTTGACGTGGGCGATGCGGACGACGAGAATCTGGCTGGAAAGTACTCCTTCGAACCCAAGACTCCAGAGAAACCGATGATGTTGCGAATGATGATGGCCCTTTGCTTGACGGTGTTGATTGGCATTTCCGGAGTGCAGGCCCAAGAGAACAGCGGCAAAGGTGTGCCGGGCAAACAGGTCGAATTGAAATTCACAACAAGCGATTCGGCGACCGTCGATTACTTGCTGTACATGCCAAAGACCGACGAGGGCGATCAAGGCAAGTTGCCATTGGTTTTCTTTTTGCACGGTCGTGGCGAGAGTTACGGCCCGCCAAGTTTGGTGGCAAAATGGGGTCCACCACGATTTGCCGCTCGCGGAGACGAGCTGCCTTACATCTTGGTGTCACCCCAGTGTCCGGGTGATGATTCCTGGTCCAAACCGACCCAGCAAGCTCGTTTAGTGGAACTGCTGGATATGATCGTCAGTACGCACAACGTCGACACCAACCGAATTTATTTGACCGGATTGAGTATGGGTGGATACGGTTCATGGCGCATGGCGGCGGACCATCCCGACCGATTTGCGGCTGTCGTTCCGGTTTGCGGGGGCGGCGATCCGGCCGACGCAGACAAATTAAAGAACATTCCGATTTGGGTGTTCCATGGCGACCAAGATCGTGCCGTTCCCTTTGAACGCTCTGTGGAAATGGTCGACGCGATCAAAAAGGCCGGCGGCGAATCGATTCGCTTCACGTCACTAGAACACATCGGTCACAATTGCTGGTCGGCCACCTATGCCACGCCTGAACTTTATTCCTGGATGTTGGGGAAGGAATTGAAGAAGGAGTAGTGACGAGGAGCCTGAGGTCAGTCCGGATCGGTGCCAGCGAATCCGAACTCACCAGAAGGAGTACATCGATTCTGCTAGAGTCAGGCAATTGCGAAGGAGGTTGGCTAACGTCCAAAACTTTCATAGGCCCAGCGTTTGAATGCGCCGTGGGCCTGGTTGCCTTCGCCGGGGTAGCCACCGTGCTGCACCATCCAGATCGTGACGATCCCTTTTCCGTAGTGGATTTCCATGTTCGTCGCGTGCGCGCCGCCGTGACCGAACCAGTCGCTGCCGACTGCAAAACCCAGACCGTAGCTGTTGTTGACCGACTGTGGCGTTTGCCGTTTGCTCAGTTCGCCGAGCGCGGCTTCGCTCAAGTAGCGGCGACCTTTCCACTGGCCACCGCCGAGCAGCATTTGACAGAAAATCGCTGTGTCGGTTGCTGTTGAAAACAACCCGCCGGCCGGCATCGGAAAGCGGTGATTTCGATCCGTTAGCGGACTCGTAAGTTGCCCGAGAGGAAATTCTTCCAGGTCTTTCTTTGAAGCATCTGGGCGATACGATTTCGCCAGTCGCGAGACCTGTTCTTCGTTGGGCCAGAACGTCGTGTCTTTCATCCCCAGCGGATCGAACAGCCGTGTTTGCATGAAGTCTTCGTATTTTGATCCCGTCACCACTTCGATGACCCGCGCCGCGGTGTTGATGCCGGCGTTTGAGTATTGATAGTGTGTGCCGGGTTCGGTTTCCAATGGTGTCATCGCGTAACTTCGTACGGCGGCGGCAAGCGGCAATCCGTCCAACGTGGGTTCTTCGATCAGCGACTTGAATGGCAATCCGCTGACGTGGCTGAGCACTTCGCGGATGGTGATTGGATGGTCGGGCTTACGAAGTAAAACGTGTTGATCGTCTCGCTCGGCAACAACCATTTGACTGCGGAACTCGGGCAAGTACTTTTCGACGGGATCGTCAAGCGAGATTTTGCCTTCGTCCACAAGCATCATCACGGCGGTCGCAGTCATCCCTTTGGACTGTGATGCGATCCAAAACAACGAATCGCTGGACATGGGTTTGCCGGCTTGGATGTCTGCGAATCCGACCGATTCGATCGACAGCACTTTGTCTTGATCGGCAACCAATGCAACCGCACCGGCGAGTTCGTGTCGATCGACGTAGGGCTGTAAAACGGTGGCGGCAGTAACCGAAGGCTGGGCCAAAACCGGCGGCTGGGCAGTAACCGTTGACAGGACAGGCGCGATCGACGCGACAAGAAACACAACGGCGATGGATGCAATTTTCATTATGTTTTCACGGTACGAGTGATTGCAAATAATCCAGCAGCGATGCGAGTTCATACGTCGAGTATTCGTTCATTACACCGACAGGCATGATGGACGTTGGGGACGTCGTCCGCGCGTCGATATCCGCCTTTTGGATCGTGTGCTCTTTCCCCTGCTGGTCTCTGATGGTGACCTGGTCGCTTAGTTCCGCAGTCACAAATCCGGTCAAGATCTGGCCGTCGGTTGTCAGGATCGAGTTTGTAATGAACCCTTGCGCGATTGTTTTGCTTGGCTCCAGGACAGCGACGGCTAATTCCGCGCGTTTGTATGTCTTGGCAATGTTCCCAAGAAATGGGCCTTTCTGTACTTCGTTTTGGTCAACGGTGTGACACGCGGCGCAGTTGGCTTTGCCGAAAATTTGGCGTCCCAGCACAACGTCCCCCTTGGTCGCGACGACCATTGCGGCGGCATCTTCCGTCGACAGGGTATTGATCTTTGGCGAGTCATCCGTCAACGCCGATTGAATGTTCAACCGGTTGATCGCAAATTTTGCGGCTTCGGCGATCGATTCGTCACGGTCTTTGCCAGCCGCCAGGATTTCGCCATCCAAATAGTGATTATTGCCGAGTACGGCTGCTTGCATCAATCGAAGTCGACGATTCGCAATTCGCCACGCTTTGTTGACGGTCTGCTTTGCCGTTGCAACGACTTCGGGACTGGCCTGTGGTCTGGATGCGACGGTCAACAATGCAACGTCCGCCCACAAGCCTCTGTTCGAATCGTCAACGCTAGCGATTTCGACATAGTCGGCGAGGAATGTTTCCAGTTCTCGCGAATTGATAAACGATTGCCGGGCCTGGTTTTGCGGGTCGCCCGCGTCGGGGCGTGATTGGAGTGTCGCAAGTGCCGTGACCATCGCACCAGGTGCCTGGGCGATGTTTTGGCTGGCCAATGCACGAACGGCGTCCGCCAAAACGGTTGACGGAGCGTCATGTTTCGACGCGGCGCCCAGCAGCAGATCAACACCGCTGGGCGGGATGTCGCGGGCAATGTCGCGGGCCGCGGCCAGTTGTGCGACCGCCGTGCCGAGCAACTGTTCGTTTGAAGCGGCCAGCCGAATGATTCGATCGAGTGCGTCGCTTGATTGAATTCGGTTTCGGTACATGACCTGAATCAACTCCGCCGCTTCGACCGGTGTCGCCGCGTCCAATGATGATTCCAAGACGCTTGCGATGCGTTCGGATTCGCTCCAGCGTTCGGGCTGGTAATAGGGCCCGCGAGTGTCGGGGCGTGTCCCCCAGGAATCTCCATTCCACCTGCCCTCCTGATTGCACAGCCGACACAGCGCTGCAAGGATCCTGGGTCGCAGGTTGGATTTTGCCGAGGGCAGATGATCGATCAATCCGTCAACCACATCGACCTGGTGCATCATCGCCAGCGCGCGAAGTGCCGGTGCCGCAAGCTGCTCGGATTCGATCGCTTGCAGACATGCGTCAGAGGCCTTGCGATCCGCCAAGACGCGGACGGCGGTGTGGACAACCAATGCGTCGCTGTGGCCTAGTGCATCGATGCATTCCTGGTCGGTCGCCGTGCTTTGCAAGTGTTCAACCAAATTGCGTGAATCGTTTCGCTGAGCCACGCCGCGATCCAGCAGTAAACGTTGGGCGGGATTCCCACGTCGTACCAGTTCACGCTGAGCAGCCAAGCGTCGGCGGTAGCTGGGGGAGTCCAGCAGACCGATCAGTTCGCGATCGGTCGCGTTCTGAAAATCGGGCATCGGATCAGGCCGGAAATCAACTGGTCTGACGCACACAATGTAACCGACATTCGGGCCGGCCCAATTGAACGTCGCGCCACGCCAGCTTGCGCAGTAGACTCGGCTGTTGCCATCGACGTCGGCGTCGGTTGGTCGCGTCACCTTGATGAAAGATTGAGGCGGCGATGTTTCTTTGAACGTTGCCCCGCTTGGCTGGACGCTGTGACGGTACAGTGAACCGGTTCCCCAGTCGGCGGTAAACGGGGCGTTGTTCCAATTCCCCATACCGGGTTCGTCGATGTAGGTTGCGCCGCAGCCGGATCCGCCGCCATAATCGGCCAACGGCTGGACGCATTCGTCGTTAAAGTTTTTGTAAAGCCTCGGATAGCCGTGGTCGTCCATCCCGGTGAAGTGATGCAGTCGCACATCCCAGCCGCCTCCGTCGTTGGTGTTGTCGCGGGCGAACAAATCCATGGTCGGGCTGATGGCAACTTCCAGGATGTTTCGGGTTCCGGTGGAATAAATTTCTAACCCCGTTCCGTCCGGCCGAACACGAATCACTCCGCCGCCGCGATGCGTCAATTTTCGGCCATCGGTTCCTTCGGCATCGATGAATCCGAAGTCACCGCCGGCGATATACAGCCACCCATCAACTCCCATGCTGACCCCGTTGGTGGTGTGATCCGCAGGGCGTTTGTCATAGCCGAATGCCAAATTCTTGACCAAGGTTTTCTGTTCGTCGGCTACACCGTCACCATCATGATCGATAAAGGCACTCAAGTTCGGCGGATGCATCAGGTAAAGCCGATCGTGGTCCCAGACCAAGCCTCGCGGGGCGTCGACTTCGCAAAAAACCTTGGACTCGTCGGCGCGGCCATCGCCATCGGTGTCGCGC
>JAGQPO010000181.1 GCA_020426665.1 Planctomycetales bacterium | reverse complement strand
TTCCGCAAAATGCATCTGCCACACTGCGAACCGGGATTCTGGGAAAAATTTTATTTTCGGCCGGGCAACTTGGGCTACCCTGTCTTCGATACACGAGTCGGCAAAGTCGGCGTCTACCTGTGCTATGACCGGCATTTCCCCGAGGGCGCGCGCTGCTTGGGACTGGGCGGCGCGGAAATCGTTTTTAACCCCAGCGCGACCGTCGCAGGACTTAGCGAATACCTTTGGAAACTTGAACAACCCGCCCACGCAGTCGCCAACCAATACTTCGTCGGAGCGATCAATCGTGCCGGCGTCGAGGGGCCTTGGGACATCGGCGAGTTCTATGGCCAAAGCTATTTTTGCGACCCTCGCGGCCAGCTGTTCGCACAGAGTGAAAAACGCAACGAAACGGATATCGTGATCGGTGACATGGACTTGGACATGATTCGCGAAGTTCGCAACACCTGGCAATTCTTTCGCGACCGTCGGCCGGAAACCTACGGAGCAATTACCAACCCTTAGGGCTAAAGTCGTTGATCGCTCCGCGATCAAAACGCCCCACCAGCGTAGCGAATCAAAACCCTTCCGATCACCAATCGCGGACGAAACACCGGAACTATGTCGCACAAGACCAAACTGTTCATCGTCATGCTGGGATTGCTGGTCGCGTTCCCATTCTTGTATCCGATCAGTCGTGCGTTCTTTCGAGGCATCGTCGCGAACCTCTTGGTCCGAGACATGCGGTTGGTAACATCCAACAAGCAAGTCGATCGATCGATGGGTTCGATTCCGACCGGTGCAAGCGACGATCCAACCAAGCCCGACGTGCCTCGTCCCGAACTGGTCATTGCATCAAACGAAACCGAAGCGACGAAACCCGGCGGAGACTGGCAGTTGGTGTTGCATGCGATGGGCGACGAAACAGACGCGTTTCGGTTGCTCGCCGGAGCCGATGGCAGGGTCGATATCGATCCGACCCAACCGATACTCGCTTCGCCAAGCGGGTCGAGACTACAGTTTTGGGATATAGAACAGGCGTCGCTGATCGAAAGGCGCCGCATCAATCCGGATGACAACAATACCTTATTCCGGACCGCCGCTTATTCACCAGACGGCCGGCATCTGGCACTCGGCTCTCCATTCGGCACGATGCAGGTGATGCGAATGTCGGACAAAAGCCTGTTGCCGATGCCTACAGTTCGCAGCATCTCGGGAGTCCGCATCGCTTTTCATCCCGATGGCAATAAGCTTGTCGCCGTTGGAGAACGCTTCGAGGATGGAAGGACGATTCCGAACGCATATTGGGTGGATCTGGTCAGCGGACAATCTGATCAATTTGTTCCCAACGAAATCAAGGTTGTCGATGCGGCGGTCAGCGACGACGGCAAATGGATTGCGATCGCCGCGACTGAATCGCTCGCGATCTATGACACCACAACATTGGGACAGCAAACCACCTTTCCGCTTGGCGTCGAACCGACCTGCGTCGTTCCTGGTGACGATGACAATTGGTTGGTCGGCATGTCCGATGGAACCGTCCGAACATGGAACACTCAATCGCAAGATTGGGTTCGGGAACAACGCGTCGACACCGGTTCACGTCGCGTCATCGACGTCGACCGATTTGATGATCACAACCGAATATGCGTCTTGACTGGTAACGAAGACGTCTTGGTCTGGAACCTCGCTGAGAAAACGTCTCAACGTATCGGCCACCATGAAACAGCGCATTGCATCCGCGTTCGACCCGGCGACCAGGAATTGCTGACCGTCGGTTACAATAATGGAACACGCCTCTGGCATCTGGATGATCCACAGACGATTGCGGACAATCCAGACTCTGGTTCGGCAGATTCATCGAACCTGGCTTGTTCGCTAATCGCGGTCTCCGCTGATAGTTCAAAGGTGGCTGCCGTTGGCGATTTTGCGAATGTCTGGGACATAAAGGATGGGAAGTGCGTGGCGGCTTTTGAACCGACGACTCGTCGGATCAAAGATGTCGCACTTTCACCTGACGGATCATTGATTGCACTAGTCGGGGATGGATTAGCAATCGAAGTTTGGTCGGTCACCGAAAACCGTTCATATGGGATCTTCGTTGATCCGAACGGTGAAAGTCGATGGCCGCGGACGATCGACCGTCAATCACGTTTCGTTCATTTCTCGGCGGATGGGAAACGATTGATGGTTGCACAGCAGGACGCGCTACGCGTGTTCGATATTCAATCAAGAGAACGTGTGGTGGAACTGGCCGAAGTCGCTCAAACGACCGGCACCGTGATCATTTCAATGATCCAAGCCATGGGCATCCATGAGAAAACAGGACGCATCGCACTGGCTCAAACCGGTCGAATCGTGATCTGGGATCCCGAAGATCAGAGTGTTCTAAAAATCGTTCAAACCAAAACTGCTCCCGATGTGGAGAATCCCGGTATCTACTTTTCGGACGACGCCAGCAAAATCGTTGTCAGCCATTTTTATCGGACGGTCGTTTACGACATCGAATCAGGTCGCGAACTTGATGAATTGAACGGACATTGGGTACACGGGAGTGTTGACGGTCGTTGGCTGGTCAGCGATCGTGACGGCCAATTGTCCTTGTGGTCACCGGCCACCGAATACGTGCCGAAATACAGTCGTCGTTCACGCCAGGTCGATCTGACTCCGGTGATGAAGCTGCGCGGCCAGTTGAAGGACATTGCGTTGACAGGCAACGGGAAAATGGTGCTGATCGACCAGCGGGAAAAGCCTCTGGTGTACGTCCGAAGGTAGCCCGTGGAGGAGCTTTGGGCTCTCTCGGTGGCTGAATTTTGCGGCTCAGTGATCTCAGTGCCCCCCATCATTCTGCTGCGGTTGTTCGGGTGCCCGGTTTTGCTTTTCGGCGAAACAGGGGATAATTGTTCGATTCGCTCGAACGCGCGCATCGTTTTGACTTGCCGACACTGACTTTCGACATGCCGACACTGGAAACCACTGTCAACGGAATCAAATTCCCCAATCCCTTTACAATCGCATCGGGCCCACCGGGGACGAATGCGAGAGTGATCTGCCGCGCTTATGCCGAAGGCTGGGGAGCGGCATCGGCCAAAACCGTCTGTCTGGATGCATCCAAAATCATCAACGTGGCACCACGTTATGGCCGATTGAAGGACAGCAATAACGAACCATATGGATGGGAAAACATTGAACTGATTTCGACGATGCCGTTGGAACAATGGGTCGACGAATTCAAATTGATCAAAGACCGCTTTCCCGACCGTGTCCTGATCGCATCGATCATGGAAGAGTTCAATAAAGATGCGTGGTTCGAAATCATCCAGCGATGTGAAGCCGCCGGCGTCGACATGTTCGAATGCAATTTTTCCTGCCCCCATGGATTGCCCGAGCGAAAGATGGGCTCCGCCATGGGCGAGGATCCTGAAATCTTGAGCGAGGTGTGTTCATGGGTTCGGGCCGCGACGGATAAACCGGTGTGGGCAAAGATGACGCCCAACATCACCCGAATCGAAGACCCGTCACGCGCCTGTCTAGCGGCCGGCATCGATGGCATCTCGGCTATCAACACGATCCGCAGCGTGATCGGTGTGGACTTGGAAACGCTGCGCCCGATGCCGACGGTCGAAGGCTACACCACGCCCGGCGGTTATTCATGCAAGGCCATCAAACCGATCGCCTTGCGAATGAACATGGAAATTGCAACGCTGATCCGCAATGAATTCAAAGGCAGATCGCTTTCCGGGATCGGCGGCATCGAAACCGGCGAAGACGCCGCCGAGTTTATCTTGCTGGGCGCCGACACCGTTCAAGTATGCACCGGCGTGATGAAGCATGGATACAAAATCGTTCAAGCGATGACCGAGCAACTGTTGGCCTTTATGGACCGACACGGTTTTGAAACAATCGAAGAATTCAAAGGCAAAGCATTGCCGTACTTTACAACACATGCTGATCTGGTCGATCGTCAAGCTGCCGCAAAAGCCAAGAAGGCTGCCGCCAAGGCAAACAGAGAATCCGGGATCACCGCTGACGAGCAATGGGACGGCGATGACTTTGTCAAACAGTCCGACGAGTTGGTGGGGTGACCGGACAGACGCAAGAATTCTTCGCCGCTGCAGAGTCCCGATTTGGTTTTGCGGTCGATTGGCTGCAGCGGTGATGCCGGATATCACTCGCCACTAAGTACCCGAACCCGCATCATGATCTGGTGCCTTACGATCCAATTTTCCAAACAGAAGTGCCAGATCAACCTTCCAACCCGGCAGAACTTCGCCTCCGTCAATACTTTCGCCCTCATCTGCGATAGTAACATCGTCCGGAGATCGAAACACTGCGACCGTGCGAGCCCGTGGGTCGACCATCCAGACAAGTTTCACGCCCGCATGAAAATATTCCCGACGTTTGCGAGACATTTCAGCGCGTGTGTTGTGAACACTAATCACTTCGACGACAAAATCAGGAACGAGGTTTGGCACAGGCTCGACAGGCAGTTTTCCGCCCGGCATCTTCAACCACGAGACGAACGCCACGTCAGGGCCCCGAACCGTATCACTAAAAAGTCGCGTTTGACCGTCGGGCCCCGTCATCACACCCAAATCGTGATCGTCCAAAAAGTTTCCTAACCACTGCAGCAATACCGCTGCCAACAAGGATTCCTGCCACCCCATCACTTTCTCCACCAGCGTTCGATCAACCAGCTCGTACAGTCTTCCCTCGGTACCCTGGATACGAATCAAATCGTCAATCGTTGCGGAACCAGGCGAGGGAGAAGTACGAACCCGAAACGTTGGTATATCGCCAAGATCGGCCAATCGGTCAGCCATCGAATAAGAAACAGCCGCGTTCACGATCACAAGCTCCACAGCGGGTAAGTGTTGCTACCGAACCATTGAAGGGCAGAGCGGAAAGAAGGTGTCCCACCACCCTTTTCAGCGAAGCATTCGAAATGCCGGCCCCCGGCAAAAGGAGGCGGACACTTTTTCCTAACTGTTGCCAAGTATAACATACCGTTCACTCGCGGTGGCCGAAGAATCCCCGCGGTGACCGTCGCCAACGACCACACCTGTTAAAAATGCATCCATGACAATCCTGATCAAAAACGGAACGATCATCACGCCCGACCAACGTTATGTTGCCGACATTTTGATCTCGGGTGAATCGGTCGCGAGGATCGCCCCATCAATCGATGAATCGCAATTCGTGGATGCGGAGATTATTGATGCCGGCGGCAAGTATGTCTTTCCAGGGTTCATCGATCCGCATGTCCATCTCTACTTGCCATTCATGGGGACCTATGCAAAAGACGATTATGATTCCGGAAGCCGCGCGGCGCTGCTTGGTGGCACGACGACATTGATCGAAATGATTTGCCCCGCGCGAGATGATGACGCGTGGGAAGCCTACCAGTTGTGGAAAGGCAAGGCGGAGGGCCTGTCGGCATGTGATTACTCCTTTCACATGGGCGTCACGAGGTTTGATGAAAGCAACGAAATTGCACTTCGCCGCATCGTTAACGACGGTGTCACGTCCTTCAAAGTCTTCCTGGCCTACAAGGGCGCTTTGGGCGTTACTGACGACGAACTGTTTGAAACCTGTCGATTGGCGAAAGAACTAGGAGTCGTCGTAACAGCACACTGTGAAAACGCCGATCTGGTCGCCAGGCTTCAGGCACAACTCGTCGCCGCGGGAAAGACCGGACCGGAATTCCATGAACCGTCGCGGCCGGTCGCTGTTGAAGCCGAAGGTGTCCACCATTTTTGCACGTTCTTGCAAATGACCGGAGCCAAAGGCTACATCGTTCACACATCCTGCAAAGACGCGGTGGAGGCGGCCGCTCGTTTTCGGATGCAAGGTGTTAATGTCGAAATCGAAACCGTGATTCCACACTTGGTTCTGGACAAGACCTATGCCGAGCGACCGAACTTTGAAGGCGCCAAATACGTCATGAGTCCGCCCCTGCGCGACATCAAACACCAAGCATTTCTGTGGGATGCGGTTGCATCAGGCATGATCGCAACGGTGGCAACCGATCACGCACCGTTTGATTTTGTCGGACAAAAAGAAATGGGCAAACCGCCGACATCGGACTTTACGAAAATCCCCAATGGCATTCCATCGGTCGAACATCGCGCAACATTGTTGTACACGCATGGGGTGGCAACCGGCCGAATTGATCTGCACCGCTTCGTCGACTTGCTGTCGACGTCGGCGGCAAAACAGTTCGGAATGTTCCCCAATAAAGGAACAATCCAGCCCGGATGCGACGCCGATTTGGTAGTTTGGGACCCAGACTATCGCGGCACGATCAGTGCGGCCAACCACACGATGAACACCGACTACGATGGTTTCGAGGGTTTTGAAATCGTCGGCCGGCCATCACTGGTGACCTGCCGCGGTGCGGTCTCGGTCCGAAACTCAACCTTTGTCGGGTTCCTCGGACATGGCCGTCAAGTGCCGCGCAGCCTGGGCCAATGACCATCCGTTTCCGTCCCCGAAATTCTTTGCGAGCGAGTGATGCAATTCAAGAGACTGCTTTTCATTTGTTCGTTTGTCGGCCTGGTAACATCTACGATGTTGCCTCCGGCACGCTCTGATGATCCGGTTTTGCCGCCGCAGAATCGTCGGAAAGTGGTGCTGATCAATCCAGTCGTTGCATGTAACGACGACGGAACCAATCCGGCGGCCTTTCAGTTGCCGAAACATGCAATCGATCAAGCTTATGCAGAATTTGGGATAGAGTTTCTGTTTTTGGATCCGGTCCGTTGGAACAACACACAAGCTCTCTCGGTGACAGCGGAATTCGACCAAGTCATTCGGCGAGGATTACAGCAGCGAATCCTGTGCCGCGATAAACACGTGCTGAATCTCTTGTTCGTTACATCGATTGACAACGAATCGGGGCCACCGACCAGCACAGGTGATGCTGGAACGATATGCACGATTGCGTTAGACCAGGGTGGTGATCATTCAAGCGCGCATTCAAATACGCAGCTTCTTGTCGATCGAGTTGGTAGTTGTTTGCATCTGGTCGACCCTGCGAAGACACAAAATTCAGCAGTGAATGACCGAATCGAATTCCTGTCCGTCCAGGACGGTAGGGAACTGCTTGTGGATGAATCATGGGAACCGTACGGCAGCAAAGCGACCGACAACTTCGTGCGGTTTTCGATCGGGCTGGATGGGGATGCACCGATCCCACAAGACAAAGCCGCGCGAGAAGAAATGATCCGGCAGCGGTTTGCTGAGAAAGTGCTCGAATTTTCTGACGCAGAAAAGGAGAAGATACGAGACGCGATTGCGCGACTGGAAGAATTGACGGGCCACGATTGGCCTCTTGTTTCAAGGATGCCATGGCGATTTGTCAAAGTGGATTCGTCGTTTTGCAGCGGCTTTCCGCACACGCGTGGTATGACCATTGTCATGCCTGAACGTGGGCTTCAGCGAATGCAAGTTAACGAGACAGCAGCGATTGCGCTGTTGCTGCACGAAAAGCTGCATGTGATTCAGCGGCTCTATTCATCACGTTTCGATCCGTTGTTCAATGAATATGGGTTCGAAAGAATCAAGCTGGCCGACGGAGAACTGGAACG